>JBKHJD010000111.1:0-7171 GCA_046538315.1 Syntrophobacteria bacterium | reverse complement strand
CGGTGAGGCTGCGTGGTGGCAAAGATGAAAACTACGTGTGCCGGCGGTTCCTCTAGAGTCTTGAGCAGCGCATTGAACGCCTCCCCGGTGAGCATGTGGACTTCGTCTATTATGTAAATTTTGTAACGGCTCTTGGAGGGCCGGTAGCGGATGTTCTCCCGCAACTCCCGGACTTCATTGATGCCCCGGTTAGAGGCCCCGTCGATTTCCAGGACATCCAGAGAACTGCCCTTGGTGATTTCCGTACAGGATTCGCACTGATTGCAGGGTTGAGGCGAAGGGCCCTGGATGCAGTTCAGGGCCTTGGCCAGAATCCTGGCCACCGAGGTCTTGCCCACGCCTCGAGCCCCACTGAACAGGTAGGCATGGGCGATTCGCTGGGCCGAGGTTGCATTGGTAAGGGTCTGCACCACATGGGGCTGGCCGATCACCTCTGCAAAGAGCTGGGGCCGCCATTTACGTGCCAGAACAAGGTACGACATGAACAAAGAAACCAGAGTGGGTTGCGGTGACTGGATTGGTCTCCAACGGGTCCAGCAAGAAGACTCGCAGCCAGGATAAAAAGGTGGCGGAGAGAGTGGGATTCGAACCCACGGTTCCGCTTTTAACGGAACACACGATTTCCAATCGTGCCCCTTCAGCCAGCTCGGGCATCTCTCCGCATTTCCTCTCAGGTTGGAGGAAAATGGTACCTGCAATGGGAGCTATGTCATTCTATTAGAACCCCTGCCCGTGGCCACAAATGCTCTATCAATGGCGGAGAGGGTGGGATTCGAACCCACGTGCCCGGCTCTTCACCGGACAAGTCGATTTCGAGTCGACCCCGTTACGACCGCTTCGGTACCTCTCCGCACCTGCAGTGTTTGATTCTACCAAATGTCACACAGGATCGAAAGCTCTTTAGCGCCGCGATGTAAAAAAAGCCTGGAGCAGGGCGCGGCTCTCCTCCGCCAGGATATCCCCTTGTATTTGAAGCCGGTGATTCAGTCGGCCGTCGGTGCCTATTTGGTAAACAGATTCAAGGGCACCTGCCTTGGTGTCCCGTGCCCCGTATACCGCCAGGGCAATTCTCGCCTGGACCAGGGCTCCCGCACACATAACGCACGGCTCCAGCGTTACGTAGAGTACGTGGCCCGGTAACCGGTAGTTTCCAAGCCGCGCCGACGCTTCCCTGAGGACGAGGATCTCGGCGTGGGCAGTTGGATCATTCAACCTGACGGACTGGTTGTAAGCCCGGGCAATGATATCGCCGCCAGGTGCGACCAGAATTGCGCCCACGGGCACTTCCCCATGCAGCGCCGCCGTTTCCGCCTCTGCCAGGGCCTCCCTCATGTAGGTCTCGTGGGACCACAAGGCTACCGCATCCCCCGTTGCACTAGACACTACACACTAGGCACTATACACTAGGCACTGAGGACTGACACTATGCACTAGACAGTATGCACTAGGTACTACAGTAACTGAGTCTTGCTGGTGCCTAGTTCCTAGTGCATAGTGTCTAGTGTTCAGTACTGTGGCGATCCTGGAGGGCCTTATCGATTTCGGCAACGGCTTCGACTGCCGCCTGCACCGGGGATCCGAAGCTGAGCGAATGGGGCGGCCAACTACAATGAAGTCTGCTCCCTTCCGCACCGCCTGGTGGAGAAGTCCTACCACCACCTCCCCATATCAGACGCGCAGTATGGATTGATGTGAGATATGGGATGGGGGATGTGGGATAAAATCATTGAAACCAGGGAGGCACCAACCACCACGAGCCAACTCCCGTTGAACATAAAAATCGTCGCCTGCTATGCCGAGAAGCCCTCAGCCAGGTTGAAAAACCGCCCTGCCTCACAAAGATTGTAGCATTTTCGACAGAAGACACAGGTGTCGCCTTTTTCCGGCAGCAAGACCACCTTTCGGTCCACTCCTCTGCCCACAAACGCCGCCACGTTTTCCTTTGCCATCTCATGACAGTAGCGCACACACAAACCACACAGGGTGCAGTAGGTGGGCTCGCCGTCAATTGTAAACCGCGATTTGCTGATACCGTACATCCTGGCCAGGCTCTTGATGGGTCCCGTGGGCGCCATGGGCAGCAGGAGCTCAAGGATCATCTTTCGGATCCTGTTGACCCTCTCCGTATCAGTCCTGACCACCAGACCATCTTCTGCCGGGTAGACGCACGAAGCCACCAGCCTGGTACGCTCGCCTTTCGTAGCCTCCACCATGCAGAGCCGGCAGGCCCCGTAAGGTTCCAGTTCGTCGTGATAGCACATGGCCGGAATGAATATCGCTGCCTTTCTGGCAGCTTCCAGGACAGTGGTGCCCTCCGGCACGGTCACCTGGCGATTGTCAATCTGGAGGGTGATCTGGGTCATACCGCCTCCTTCTTTGCCTTTTTGGCTTTCGTTCCGTAGGGAACGGCCTCCGGAACCGGCCCTCCGGGCAACTTGACCACTGCGCTGAAACGCTCCGGGCAGACCTCATAGCAGGTGCCGCACTTTATGCATTTATCCTGCTGGATAATGTGGACGATTTTCTTGTCGCCAACAATCGCCTCGGTGGGGCACTGCTTGCGGCAAATGCCGCAGGCAGTGCACTTGTCGGGGTCAATGTAGAAGGCAATAAGCTCCGGGCACACCCTGGCAGGGCACTTTTTTTCTCGAACGTGTGCCTCGTACTCGTCGCGGAAGTACCGAAGCGTGCTCAAGACCGGATTGGGAGCAGTGCTTCCCAGGGCGCACAGGGAGGCATCCTGCATAAATGCGCCGAGCTCTTCCAGAAGTGCCAGATCTTCCTCTTCACCCTTGCCTTCCGTGATTCTGCCGAGAATCCGTTTCATCTGCCGCAGCCCCTCCCGGCAGGGAACGCATTTACCACATGATTCATCGGCCAGAAAGTTGGTAAAGTACCTGGCAACGTCCACCATACAGGTGTCCTCGTCCATGACGATCATCCCGCCGGATCCCATCATGGAGCCCACCTTGCTCAGCTCGTCGAAATCCGCCGGAAGATCCAGGTACTGCTCGGGAATACAGCCACCCGACGGGCCTCCGGTCTGCACCGCCTTGAACCGCTTGCCGTTGCGTATCCCGCCGCCGATATCGAAAATGATCTGCCGCAAGGTCAGGCCCATAGGCACCTCAACCAGGCCGGTGTATCTCACCTTGCCCACCAGGGAGAAGATCTTGGTACCCTTGCTCCCCTCTGTGCCCAGGGTTCGGTACCACCCGGCGCCCCGGTTGATGATCAACGGCACATTGGCATACGTCTCCACGTTGTTCAGGTTGCTGGGCCTGTCCCATACCCCCTTCACGGCGGTGCGAATATACTTGGGCCTGGGCTCCCCTACACGCCCTTCGATGGCCGTCATCAGGGCACTCGACTCACCGGAGACAAAGGCCCCGGCGCCCTGGTGAATCGTCACGTCAAAGTCAAAGCCGGAGCCCAGAATGTTGCCTCCCAGCAGCCCGTACCTCTTGGCCTGTTCAATGGCCAGGCGCACGTTTGCCGAGGCCTGGGGGTATTCCTGGCGAACGTAGATAAATCCCTGCTTTGAGCCGATGGCGTAGGCGGCAAGCATCAATCCTTCCAGAACACTGTGAGGATTTCCCTCGAGAATGCCCTGATCCATGTAGGCCCCGGGATCACCCTCGTCGGCATTGACGATAACGTACCTGGACCCCCCAGGGGCGCTGCGCGTGGTCTCCCATTTGACTCCAGCCGGAAAACCGCCGCCGCCGCGACCTCGCAAGCTGGCCTCTTTCACCTCCTGGAGCACCGACTCCGGCGTCATGTCGAAGAGCGCCGTGGCCAGGGCCGTGTAGCCTCCCTGAACGATATAATCCTTGATGTCTCTCGGGTCGATGAGCACGTTGTTGCCGAGAATAACCTGATTTTGCAGCTTGTAGAAGGGAATATCGTCCTGACGGGCGATTGTCCTGCCGCTCAGCTCATCGAGGAAAAGGAGCGGCTCCACCAGTTCGTTTTTGATCAGGGTCGTCTCAACAATTTCGGGAACGTCCTCCGGGTTCAGCCGAAAGTAGCAAATCCTCTCCGGTAAAATGATCGCCATGGGTCCACGTTCACAAAATCCATGGCAGCCTGTGCCGCGAACAGAAACCTTTTTGCCGAGGCGGTGCCGTTTTACCTCGCGGACAAAGGCCTCGTAAACGGCGGCTGAAGGATAGGCCTTGCACCCGGTCCCCAGGCACACGGAAACAGATCTCTCGATTGACGCCCGCCTGGCAATGAGATTCCTTTTCAGCTCTGCAAGCGCTTCCCTGGATTGTACCTTCGCCATGGTCATTCCCCTGATTAGTCGTACTTTTCGGCAATCTCTTTCAAGGTTGCCACGCTGGGGTTGCTGTAATACTCACCGTCCACCGTCATGACCGGTCCCATGGCACAGCAGCCCAGACAGTTCACCGTCTTCAGGGTAAACCTTAACTCCGGATCGGTCTCTCCCGGCCCCACATTCATAACCCCTTGCACACGGCTGAGCAATCTGTCACTGCCGCGCACATGGCAGGCAGTGCCCATGCAGACGTGGCAGGTGTGACGCCCCTGAGGCTCCAGGCTGAAGGCGGTGTAGAAACTGGCAATCTGAAGAATCCGTGACAGGGGAACGCCCAGCCGCTCGGAGATCCAGAGCATGACCGGCCTGGCCAGCCAGTTCTTCTGCTTCTGTATCTCGAGGAGAATCTGTATGAGCATGCTCGGATCGCAGCCGTACCTGTCGATCACTGCATCGGCAAACCGGATTTCGTCAACGAAGTCCCTGATGGCCTCCTGCCTGCTCCTGACTTTCTTGAGGCTTCGGATATGCTCGAGGGCCTCCCTTTCCAGCCGAAGGAGGCCGATCTCCATCGGTCCCTCCGTGTCCTCAAGGCTGTAATAGTCGGCCAGCACGTCGAGACCCTTGAGCAGGATATTCGCCTTGCGTGATTGGGATCGCTTTCGTCTCCGCCTGGTCTGTGTCTTCTTCCTGTCCGTGCCTCTCGCGCCTTTGCTGCCCTTCCTGGATTCTTCCACTGTATCGGCCTCTTTCTGTTCTTGTCCAGTTCGTGCCACAGTGTCGGCATGCAAGATCTTCTAACGGCAGGCCTTCCTTGTATCATGCTGGCGGGGAAATTTCAAGAAAACACGCACTTTCACAAAGTTTTAACTGGCCCCCGGTTTCTCCAGTATGCGGATGAACCCATCTTCAAACTCGTCTCCGGCGGAATGAGTAATTTTTACTTTAACTGCAAGCCCACGATGCTAGACCGTGAGGGCAAGGAGCTCATCGGCCGGCTCATTTTCGCCAGGATAAAAAACCACGGGGTTACCGGCATTGGGGGTCTGGAGCTTGGATCTGTACCTATCTCCGGTGCCGTCTCTCTTATCTCGCGGCTCGAAGGCAAAACCCATCAAGGAGTTTATCGTCCGCAAGCAAAGCAAGGATCACGGCATCCCGGCTCAAGTCGAGGGCGAATGTGCAGCAGGCGACAGAGTGGTGGTTGTGGACGACGTCATTACCACCGGTGGCTCTACCATTGCGGCCATCAAGGCGGTTGAGAAAATCGGACTCCAGGTGCACAAGGTTCTTGTTCTGGTGGATCGGGAAGAGATGAACGGCAGGCAAAACATAGAGAGGTACTGCTCGGATGTTGAGGCACTCATCAGACGCTCTGAGGTCATGCTTCTTTACAAAAGGCGCAGGGGGCACTAGGCAGCGATTTCACTCGCGCTGCCTAGTGCCCAGTGCCTAGTGCCTGGTCTTCAAAGGGTCGCACTTCCCTCTATCTTCCTGACCACATAGGTCACCAGAGGAATCAGCCCCACGTAGAACACGGCCCCTATGAAGTAGATAGAGCGGATGCCGAAAGCCGATGCAACCAGCCCGCTGATCAGCGGCGCGGCAAACCATCCCAGAGATCTGGCCGTGCCGGCCCAGCCGAAGACAGAGCCTCTTCTTTCCGCAGGAGTAACTTTAGCCAGCCACACCTGGAATAGCGGGTCCAGTCCTCCCGCACAGAAGATCATGCCGAAGCGGGCGCCGAAAAGGAGGAGAAATTCCCGAGCCAGCCCGTGAGGCACCATCAGCAGGGCGGCACCAAGTGCTGACACCTGGGCAATTTTCGCCGGGGCAAAGCGATCGGCAAGCCGGCCGAAGACGATTCCGGCCAGGAATCCTGCCAAACCCGCCGCTGCCGAGAGGGTGCCTGTCCAGAAAGCCGCTCCCTTGAGGGCGCCATGTATGTCCTGGACCAGCAAGGGGAAAAAGACAATCTCGAAGTGTCTGGTAAATGCCATGGCGGCCAGGAGCAGGAGAAGTGGCCAGGCCCGTCTTGACTCAAAGGACGCCCCCTTGAACCAATGGTTCCCGGCAGCAGCTCTTGGCTCGGGCCGGATAAAATATTCCGTGGTTCCAAACAGCACCAGGAGTCCAGCCAGCAAGAGCAAACAACTCGAAGCAAAAAACGCATTCCTGTATCCGAAGTATTCAGCGAAGATACCGCCCACAAAGGTTCCGGCCATTATCCCCGAGTATACTGCTGCACTCAAGGCACCCAGAGCCAGGCCGCTACGGTTTTCCGGCGTATTGGCGGAAACCATGGCCTGGGCCGCCACAACCGTGCCCGCCAGCACCCCTTGCAGCAGCCGCAAGCCTATGAGGGCCTCCACACTCTGCACTGTGCCCATCAAACCCAGGGTTACGGCAGCACCAAGGTTGGCCCTGAGCAGCATCAGTCTTCTGCCGTAGCGGTCGGCAATCGCCCCCCAAATGGGAGAGAATATGGCCAGGCCAAGCGGTACCGCCGCACCAAAAAGCGATACCCACAGCTTGATCTCACCGGGATCATGTACGCCAAGCTCCTGGATGTAATACGGCCCGAAGGGGATTGCAAAGAAGAACCCCATGATGGATAAAAACTGTGAAACCCAGACTGCGGCGAGGTTCTGCTTCCACCTGGCCACGTTTCTTCCCTGTGCCCCTGGAAGAACGCTGGAGGCCTCTCTCCCTGGGGAAAGATGATTCTGTTTATGATATGTTTTCCTCATGGGTATTTCTCGGCCGCATGTCGGGCTTCCTGGTGAACGTAACGCCCTCGGCGGGACTTTTTTGACAGGATCAACGAGATTTACATAATTGAACGTCTCGGAATTTGTACAATTTGTTGTATTCATTAGCCTTTTGGCG
>JBKHJD010000110.1:0-7217 GCA_046538315.1 Syntrophobacteria bacterium | reverse complement strand
GGATGTGGCAAGTTATGAGGATGCAAAGGGGCCCTTGTGGACGAAACCATGGCTCCAACCCGGTAAAGGGCAGCCCGGATCAAGAGAAGAAAGGAGCAAGGGGTATGAAAGCATTGGATCGGTATCCTTGCACTGTAATCCTTGACGACGGTAAAGAGGTCATTCTGCGCCCCCTTGCGAAAACCGACAAGGCCAGGCTGACCGATTTTTTTGGTGCAGTTCCCCTCGAAGATCGCCTTTATCTCAGGGATAACGTCACAGACAGGACTCTCATTGCCAGATGGGTAGACAATCTGGACTTTGACAGGGTTCTGCCTATCGTAGCCGTGTACAGGGAAGAAATTATCGGTGACATCATCCTGGAGCGTTGCTGTCTTGAGTGGAAGAGACATCTGGGCAATGTCCGGATATTGGTGTCCAGGAAATTTCAAAACAAGGGCCTCGGGAGGACGCTCATCCGAGAGATGAACACCGTAGCAAGTGAGCTGGGACTCGAGAAGCTAACGGTCGAAATCCCCGTGAACCCGAGCACATTGGGAGCTATCAAGGCCTTTAGTTACTGCGGTTTCCAGCGCGTCGCCATGCTGGATGGTCTTGTCAAAGATCAACAGGGCCGTTACAGCAGTCTGCTGGTGATGATCCATGATCTTCGGCCGTCTTTTCAAGAAAGGCTTCGCGGGATACGAGAGTCCTCTGACGAAGAGGCGGGGTGATCGAAATCTTGCTGTCTCACCGGCAGAACGAGCCGATCTGCACCCCCATGCTGACCGTCCGCCGCAATGATATCATCAACGTTTGTCTTTAAAAAACAAACGCCTTCCCGCATAGATGTACGAATGTTTACAAAACAACGTAACGCTTATGCCTCCGATTACTCCCTGTCAAGCTGATGATTTCACCAGCAGCTCTTGCTCGGCTTTCCTGTAAGCTCGAGCCCTGGATGAGGCTTTAACAGTCGCCCGGTCTCTATCCGGCTTTTCCAACACCAGTTCATATTCGCTGTCCCCCGCCCTCCTGTCTGCCAAAACCTGCCATCCGGCCTGCTTTAGATGTTTTTTGCGGATGCGGAAGCTTCCGTGCATCGTATCCTCCTTTTCCGATCTGCGTGGCTCCTTTTCCACAGCCCTGTCACGCGCCGTCGAGCCGAAAAGAACCATTGAAGCTTTTCTTTCTTCAATCCCGATCCGCGGCCGGATTTTCCAGCTGTCCCCCGGATGGTATACTCCCGCGGCTGGGCTCGGAGATGCGGCAAGCGTTTTTTTCGCCGTGACTCAGGATATGTACCCGTGTCAGATATATGAGTATACCACAGTACACGTATACAAGCAGGGAAAAAACTGCCGCTGGTAGTGATAATCATCAATGGGAATGCGCCACTTTGCCCCGCCGGCTTTCTCATACTCTATTGGAACAGGGGTGCTGCTCACCATGTACTGAACCCGGTGGAAAAGTCAGCTCTTTCAGATCTCTATGAATGAACTTTGAAAAAAATCCTGCTTGCAGAGGTTTGCCTGTTTCCATTAGAATCATTTTATCTGGAAATGTTTGTTCGTAAACCTTCCGGAAGAGATATCTTCAGCCCCCTGCCGCGTGTTTTCCGGTCCACGGCTCCAGGTCCATCTAGGGAGGAAAAATGTCAGACAAATCGCTTCAGCAACTGCTCCGGGTTGCACTGTCGGCCGGAAAAGCGGCCGCGGGTGCAATACTTTCCGTCTATCGGGGTCGTCTTGACATCGAGTACAAAGACGATGACACCCCTCTAACCCTGGCAGATAAACGGGCGCATGCCATCATTGTCGACCACCTGTCTCGAGAACCGCTGAAGCAGATACCCATTCTCAGCGAGGAAGGCAGGCATACTGCCTATGAGCAGAGAAAAAGATGGGATTGTTTCTGGCTGGTCGATCCGCTCGACGGTACCAAGGAATTTATCAAGCAGCGCGGGGAGTTTACCGTTAACATAGCTTTGATCCACCAGAGGAAGCCGGTACTGGGTGTTGTCTTTGCGCCGGCCAGCACGCTTGTCTATTTCGCTGCCCGCGGAGTTGGTTCCTTCAAACTGGACAGTACATCGGTTATCGATTCCATACCCACTGAACTGGAGGGTCCGCAGGGGGACAGTGGATTTTTGGACAAGGTGGTTTCTCGGGCCACGAGGCTCCCCCTCCACCAGCCGGGCACCAGGCCTGGGAGTAAACTCAGGGTGGTTGGCAGCCGTTCTCACGCCACCAAGGGTCTGGTCGATTTCGTCGAGGATGTCAAACAAAGGTATGGAGAGGCGGAATTCTTCTCCGCAGGCAGTGCTCTGAAATTCGGCCTGGTCGCCGAGGGCAGCGCAGACATATATCCTCGATTCAGTCCAACGATGGAATGGGATACGGCAGCCGGCCAGTGCGTTGTCGAGGAGAGTGGCGGAACGGTTTTGAGTGTGAAAGAGAAAGCACCGCTTCACTATAACAAGAAAGACCTGACCAATCCTTACTTTCTCTGCTGCCGCCGGCACTTCAGCGCGTAGGCGACCAGGGAAGGAACTCACGCAAGCCCTTCTGGTAACACGCGAACTCTTCCACCTCTTTCAGGTTGAAGGCCCCGCCTGGGATTCAAGCCCATGGGCGGCCGCGCCGAGAAGAGCGCAGTTGGGATTCAGAATAACCTGTACCGGCATGTGTTCTACCAGGTCGGACATCCGGCCCTTGCGGCGGAATGCCTCCATGAAGGTGCCCTCTTCCAACACAGAGAGGATACGCGGCGGGATGCCGCCTCCCAGATACAGGCCGCCGGTGGCAAGTACTTTGAGGGCCAGGTTTCCCGCCTCCGCCCCCAGGATGGAGGCGAAGATGTTCACGGCCGATACGCAAATGTCGCATAGGCTTTGCCGGTCAAGTGCACTGTTGACGATTACGGGTGTGGGATCATGCACCGCACCCAGCCGTTCGGCCAGCCAGGCAGGTTCTTCTTCGTAGCCCCTGTCTCTCAGGAAAGCGTAGATATTGGGTAGCCCGAGTCCGGAGCAGATCCGTTCGTAACTCACGTGTTCGTGGTAACTTTGAAGATAGTGGAGCAATTCGATCTGGAGGGGATTGGTGGGCGCGAAATCAACATGGCCGCCCTCCGAGGGATGAGGCCGGTAGCATGAACCGTCCCAAACAAGAAACGCCTCCCCGAGGCCTGTGCCCGGAGCGAGAACGGCCATTGCCCCTCCGGCTGCCGGTTTGCCTCTGTTAAGGATGTGCAGGTCATCAGGCTTGAGCAGGGGTACGGCATGGGCGATCGCCTCCAGGTCGTTCAATAGCTGGACGGAAACGAGATTGAACGCCTCCCGCAGTTGCTCGGCCTCTACAACCCACGGCAGGTTCGTGGTGGCAACCCGGCCGCCAACCACAGGTCCTGCCACCCCGAAACAGGCTCGCTCTACCTTCAGATCAATGTGCTCCAGAAACTCGCGGACGAGACCCGTGAGGTCGGGATACCGGGCGTTTTCAAAGCTCGCCTCAGCTATCGGTCCTTCCCTTGCGTCAGTCCGGAAAATAGCCAGACTGGTCTTGGTTCCACCAATGTCACCGGCAAGCAGCATAGGAGCCCTCCCTGTGCAGGATTGTTCAAAGAATCTCTGTGGGCCGGGAATCCACTAACATCCGGCCGCGATGGGAAGTTTTTAACCTCCGGAAAACAGTGGCGAGTATGATTCCGTTTCCATTCTGGCACGCAATGAGCTGGGACATGACTTTCCTCCTTGTCAGCGTGTGTTGGCTTGCTTGCAGTAGAGGTGTTTGTATAGGGTATTAGAATCTATCGTTCAAACCGGATCAAGGGCTGCTTTCGAAAACCGGCAGGAAGGTCTGCCTTTACAAGGTCTCGGCGGTCTGTCAAGTTTTGGCAAATTCTCCGCTGAACACAGAGGGCTTTGACAATGACGAACTGATAAACCATAATGCACTCCATACTAGGGAGCAATTGGTTTTCGCAATCTACAAGGGGGGAAACTATGGAATTTGTCCGTTTGAGCGGTACGGACATGCAGGCCTCTCGAGTGGGATTGGGCACATGGGCCATCGGAGGCTGGCTCTGGGGAGGGACCGATGAGCGGCTGTCCATTCGTACTATCCATACGGCCCTCGAGCGAGGAATCAATGTGGTAGATACTGCCCCCGTCTACGGCTTCGGCCTGTCGGAGGAGATCGTGGGGAAGGCCGTCGTCGAATACGGGGCAAGGGATGAGGTGATCCTGGCTACAAAGGCTGGATTGGAGTGGCAAGACGGCAAGATACTCCGCAATTGCACCAGAGCGCGCATTGTCCAGGAGATCGACTATTCACTGCGGCGGCTCCGGACGGACTATATTGATATTTACCAGGTGCACTGGCCTGACCCAGCAACCTCATTTCAGGAAACAGCCGAGGCCATGCGCCAGCTCCATGAACAGGGGAAAATCAGGGTTATCGGGGTGAGCAACTACTCTCCCGAGCAGATGGACCTGTTCCGGCAGGCAGCCCCGTTGCATACCGCGCAACCGCCGTTCAACCTTTTCGAGCGGGAGATCGAAAAAGACGTGCTTCCGTACTGTCGGAAGCACGGAATTACCACCCTGACGTACGGTGCCCTGTGCCGGGGGCTGTTGAGTGGCAGGATGACGTCAAAGACTGTATTTACCGGGGACGACCTGCGCAAGATCGACCCGAAGTTTACAGCACCCCGCTACGGCCAGTACCTGAAGGCCGTCGAGTTGCTGGACCGTTTTGCTCGGGAAAAATACGACAAGAGGGTAATCCACCTGGCGCTGCGGTGGGCCCTGGATCAGCCGGGTGTAAGCATTCCCTTGTGGGGAGCACGTCGACCCGAGCAACTGGAACCAGTGGCGGGGGTGTTTGGCTGGTCCCTGGACGCCGAGGCGCTGGCCACGATCGACGGTATTGTCGCCGACACCGTTACAGATCCCGTGGGACCCGAATTTATGGCCCCTCCGGTTCGGACGGGATAGTGATTTTCTGCAAGCCACGCTGATGACCCCGTGCAATGAGGAGGCTGGGCACTATGGCCACGGACTATCTGGCGCAGATTAGCAGGTATAATGTTCGACAGGCCCGGCCAACAGCGGACAGGACCGCTCTGCTCGTCATTGACATGCAGCACTATTTCAGGGCCCTGGCCGCAACCGTCCTGGTGAATGTGCTTTCCTTGCTCCGTGTCTGCCGGACGGAAGGGGTCCCGGTTTTCTTCACCCGCCATGGACATCATGACCCTGCCGCAGACGGTGGTATGCTGGGAAGATGGTGGGGAGACCTGATTGTTTACGGCTCACCGGAATGGCAGTTGTTCGAGGAGCTGGGTGCAGAAGGGGAGGCGATTGTTGACAAGAATCGCTACAGTGCCTTCCACGATACCGGCCTTGATGAGACGCTCAGAAATTCTGGGGTGGAGGAGCTGATCATCTGCGGCGTGCTGACCAACTGCTGTTGTGAAACCACCGCCCGGGAGGCTTTCGTCCGTGACTACCGGGTCTTTTTCGTTGCCGATGCCACTGCCACTGCGAACGAAGAGCTCCATCTCGCTTCCCTCAAGAACCTGGCCTTCGGGTTTGCCCATATTGTCTCAACCAAACACATCCTCCAGGAGCTGAAAAAGATGAACGTCAAACATTAAACATCGAATATCGAATGTTTACCAGGAAAAGGTGAAGAAACAGATGACAACAGAGCACTCACAGCGCCGGGTTCCGAGACCTTGCGATCATGTACTGATCTGATTGCGACCGGCCTTTTTGGCCCGGTAGAGGGCCTTGTCGGCTGCCTTGACCACTTCATCCGGAGTGCCCTGGCGCCCGTTCCGTTCGGCTGCACCTATGCTGACCGTGATAGTGGCTTTCTGTCGAAAACTGCCGGCCCTGTGGGTGTTTTCCGAAGTGATGCGGCGACGGTCGCGGCCTCGGACAGTAAAGCGGGTTTCCTCGATGGCTTTTCTCAATCTTTCAAGGTGGGGGATTGTCTCATCCATAAACTTGCCGGGAAAAACCACAGTGAACTCTTCGCCGCCGTAGCGAAAAGGTCTGCCGCCTCCCGTCACCTTGGCGACCTTTGAGGCGACCAGGCGCAAGACCTGGTCCCCCACATCATGTCCATACCGATCGTTGAACTTCTTGAAATGATCGATATCGACCATGGCCACTGTGTAGCGGCTGCCTGTTTTCAGGAGTGCTTCATTGAGCGCCCGCCGAGCCGGCAGACCGGTCAGCTCGTCATGGTAGGCCATGGTGTAGGAAGTTTCAATAATGGAGACACCGAGGATCAGACCTGCTGTGGCAAAATAGATACTTGCTGCCCCTCCGATCCGGCCGGAGGCGAACGCGAAAAACACCGATACGAGGGCCCAGAAAAAGCTGCTTTCGATGGCACCCTGGCGCTGGATGCAACGAACGATGAGGATAGAAAAGCCTGCGCAGAAGGCCGCAAGGGCCGGCTGGGCGAGTGGAATACGGCCGAGCAGCGGGTTGTCAATAAATGTGTATTCAAGATAGGCGCCGATTCCCAGTTCAGGATAGCGGCACATGAGCACGACGCCGAGAGCCTGCAAGACAAGCAGGCTCAACCGCCATAGGCCGCGCAAAGTGAAGATGCCGCGTTCCTTCACCAGGCAGAGAGCGGTAAGATTCAACGGCAGCAGAAGGGCGGCAGCATTGTACACCGTCTGGACCACGCCTGCTGGTACCCCGTTTGCGGAACCGAGGTAGAACAACGACCTGTCGGCCAATGCCAGCACGAGCAGGGCAAATACCAGCCGGCTCCTGTTGAAACGCCAGCCGAGCAGAAAACCGGCTCCGAAGACCATGTAAGGATAGACACGAAGAAACGCAAACAGGGACGGGGCCCGCATCTCCATATGCAGAATGAGCGCTGTTGCCAGGAAGAGAATGCCGCTCGGTACGAAAAAAGAAAAGAGCCTTCGGGCAAACACAGGCCTCACCTTACCGGGGTTTTTTCCCGAGAAGTATGTCGATCTCTTCTGCCGGTCGCATCGCCCCGCGGCGTTGGGTGTCTGAATCGAAAAAATGCGGTCTCGTGGTACCAGCAGAGAAGAATGCAAGCCGCATGCCGGGAATTGGTATCCAGGCTGCCGCCCGAGCACTATTGCCCCGGCCGCGGGCTAACGCTACGAAAGATATTCCCAGGCAAAGGATGCCGGCGCCGAGCCCTGGTTTCGCTCAGCTCTGGAGAGGTGAGGAC
>JBKHJD010000109.1:0-7264 GCA_046538315.1 Syntrophobacteria bacterium | reverse complement strand
AGGGGCTACGATGTATGTAACTCTGGAGCCCTGTAACCATCACGGACGCACGCCGCCGTGCACGGAGGCCATCGTGCACAGCGGGATTCGCCGGGTGGTGGTGGGGTGCAGGGATCCCAATCCTCGAGTTACCGGGGGCGGAATTGATTTCCTCAGGTCCCGGGGCCTGGAGGTGGAGGTGGGCGTGCTCGAAGACAAATGTCGTCGGCTCAACGAGGCGTTCATCAAGCACGTGAGTACCGGCCTGCCCCTGGTGATCGCCAAGGTGGCTGCCAGTCTGGATGGCAAGATAGCCAGTTACCGTGGCGATTCTTACTGGATTTCCAATGAGCGCTCCCGGCGATTTGTCCACCGCCTGCGTCATGCGGTGGATGCCATTGCGGTCGGGGTCGGAACGGTTCTTGCCGACAATCCCAGACTCACCACACGTCTGCCTGGAGGAAAGGGAAAAAATCCACTGCGGATTATTCTCGATACCCACCTGCGAACACCTCTCGACAGCCGCGTTGTGACTCAGACAGATAAAGCACCCTCGCTTGTTGCTACTGGACCGGAGCCGCCCGGCAAAAAAAAGGCAGCTTTGGAAGGACAGGGTGTTGAAATTCTCCCGTTGCCGCTGGAGCGGGGCCGGGTATCTCTCACGGCACTTGTGCGCCAGCTTGGCGAGCGCGACATTACCAGCCTGTTGGTGGAGGGTGGGGCTGAAGTTCACGGCGCCTTCTTCTCCAGCAAACTTGTGGACAAGGTGCACTTTTTCTTTGCGCCAATGATCATCGGCGGAACCGATGCTGTGTCCATGGTCGGTGGAACGGGTGCTGCAAGTGTTTCCGAGGCCTTGACCTTGAAGGACGTGAGGCTTCGTCGTTTCAATAGTGATATAATGGTGGAGGCATATATCTCGACGTCAGTTGTCTGTTGTCAGTAGTCAGTTGTATCACTATGTTCAGAGACGCAGGCGGGATATCAGGGGGGCTTAATCTTTTTTGCTCAATGGTTAGTGTGCATCTGGAAATACCACTTTTTCCTCCAGCTCGATGGGGGGATGACAATATTTTTGGCAACGGACAACAGACAACAAACGACGGACAATACCGAAATCTCCGCCTCAGGATTTCTGTTGAGGCTATGTGTCATGCTCTTTAGGCGCTGCGTATGTACCCGAGGGGAGGCGGCCTATGTTCACCGGCCTCATTGAGACAACCGGCACCCTGCTTCGGCTGGAATCCCGCGGCAAGGAAAGCCGTTTTACTGTTCGGGCCAGCTTTGAGGAAGAGCTCGAGACAGGAGAAAGTGTGACCGTAGATGGTGCCTGCCTCACCGTGGTCTCTTCGCAGAATGGACAGTTTACGGTGGATGTCTCCGAGGAGACCCTACAGCGTACTATGCTTTCCCGGCGCCGGCAAGGCGATGAGGTTAACCTGGAGCGGGCCCTTCGTCTCGGTGACCGTCTCGGTGGACATCTGGTAAGCGGCCATGTGGATGGTACAGGCAGGGTGACCGGACGAGCGGCGAGGGGTGAATCTCTGGTTCTTGAGTTCGAGGTTCCGGCGGAACTGAGCCGTTACCTGATTGAAAAGGGTTCGGTGGCGATCAACGGTGTAAGTCTTACGGTGAATCGGTGTCACACGCATCGTTTTGACGTGAACGTGGTCGCCTACACCGCCCGGGTGACCACCCTGGGAAGTATCCGGATCGGTGACGAAGTGAACATCGAAGTCGACCTTATCGGCAAATACGTGGAGAAATTCGTACGCAACCTGCAAGAGAGCCGATCTTCGCCCTCCAGTGGGGTGGACCGAGACCTTCTGGCAAAACACGGCTTTCTGTAGTGAAGATGTGCCCGAGAACGGACAACTGAGAACATACACAACCAACGCCTGTATTTGGAGTTACAATCATGCCAACCGCCAGGATTGCTGAAGCATTGGAAGACATCAGGGCAGGGAAGATCGTCATCCTGGTAGACGACGAGGACCGGGAAAATGAAGGTGACCTGTGCATGGCCGCAGAGAAGGTGACGCCCGAGGCCGTCAACTTCATGGCAAAGAACGGCCGGGGCCTGATCTGTCTGTCCCTGACGCCGGAAAAGGTTGAAAACCTGCAACTGCCCATGATGGTATCCAACAACCAGTCAACATTTGGGACTGCTTTTACCGTTTCCATCGAAGCCCGGCACGGGGTAAGCACCGGCATCTCGGCGGCCGATCGAGCCACGACCATCTTGACGGCCGTAGCTGATGAGGCCGGGCCGGAAGATCTGGTGAGTCCCGGTCATGTCTTTCCACTTCGTTGCCGCAAAGGCGGCGTGCTGGTGCGCACCGGGCAGACCGAAGGCTCGGTCGACCTGGCCCGGCTGGCCGGATTGAAGCCCGCCGGGGTTATCTGTGAGATCATGAAAGACGACGGTACTATGGCCAGAATGCCGGATCTGGAAATTTTCGCCGAAAAGCATGACCTCAGGATCGTAACCGTTGCCGACATCATTGAGTACCGCATGCGCAACGAGTCTTTTGTGCACCGTGCCGCCAACACCGTGATTCCCACGACCTATGGGGGTGAATTCAAGGCCATCGCCTACGTCAACGATATCGATCCCAGCGAGCACATTGCCCTGCTCAAGGGCGAGATTGATCCGGACGAGGAAATCCTTGTGCGCGTCCACTCTGAATGTCTCACCGGTGACCTGCTGGGTTCGCTCCGCTGTGACTGTGGCGACCAGTTGCACCGCGCCATGGAAATGGTCAACGAAGAGGGCAAAGGCATCATTCTTTACATTACGAACCAGGAAGGTCGAGGGATTGGACTGGTGAACAAACTCAAGGCCTATGCCCTCCAGGATGAAGGAAAGGACACGGTGGAGGCCAATGAGGCCCTCGGATTCAAGCCTGACCTAAGGGAATACGGCATCGGGGCCCAGATTCTCGTGGATCTTGGTGTTCGCAAGATGCGGCTTATGACAAACAACCCCACGAAAATCGTCGGACTTGAAGGGTACGGCATTACCATTACCGAACGGGTGCCCATAGAGGTTCCACCCAACCCGTGCAACATCAATTACCTGAGAACCAAGTGCTCGAAAATGGGACACCTGCTTGAGTTGGTGCGGCAGAAGGAAATGGAGAACTACTAGAATAACGGAGACGGTGAGAAGGGACAACTGCGGCGAGGGAGGATACCATGCCGAGAATTGCTGAGGGGAAGCTGGAGGCAAAAGGGCTGAAATTCGCTATTGTGGTGAGTCGGTTCAACGACTTCATTTGCGACCGGCTCCTGGGGGGCGCCCTTGACGCCCTGTTCAGAAACGGGGCCCTGGAGTCAGACATTCAGGTGGTAAAGGTGCCCGGCGCCTGGGAGATTCCTCTCACCGCCAAGAAACTGGCAGAGCAGAAAATGTATGACGCCATTATCTGTCTGGGAGCAGTGATCCGCGGTTCTACACCCCACTTTGAATATGTCAGCGCCGAGGTCTCCAAGGGAATCGCCACGATAGGGTTGGAGCAGAGCTTGCCTATTACCTTCGGCATTCTCACCACGGATACCATAGAACAGGCCATTGAACGGGCTGGCTCCAAAGCTGGCAACAAGGGTTGGGACGCGGCTCTTGCCGCCATCGAGATGGCAGATCTTCTGGGGCAACTGAGGTGAACGTCTCTACATCTTGTGGCCTGAAGCCTTTCGACTCTGCTAGTGATGACAATGGGATATCAGGATATGGGGATATGGGGACTCGACGTCGTACCCGCGAAATAGCGGTCCAGGTACTGTACCAGGCCGAGATGACCCGGAATGCTATTGCCGGGACGTTCAGGCTATTCTGCGAGCACTTCGAAGCGCCCGAGAGCCTCAGAGAGTTTGCCTACGAACTGGTCAGCGGAGTCCACCAGCATCTTGCGGAAATCGATACCCTGGTACGGCGATTTTCTGAGCACTGGCGCCTGGAGCGTATGTCCATAGTAGACCGGAATATTATGCGTCTGGCCGTCTATGAGTTCCTGTACTGTCCGGACATTCCGGCCAAGGTCTCCATCAACGAGGCAGTGGATCTGGGCAAGAAATTCGGCTCGGAAGATTCGGGGTCCTTCATCAATGGCATCCTTGACAAAATTCGCCTGGAGCTGGAAAAGACCAATGAGGCCAAGAAACCGTTGAGCGAAACAGGTGCTCCTGCCAAGGGAAAAATGAACAACACGCGGCCGAACGCGCAGAGAGCCGAAGGTTCTTGATACTGGAGGCTTTTTCTTGTTGTACTTCATGGAAGAGAAGATTGGTGGGCAATGCCCACCCTTATTTTTCTCTGTCAGGGGAGGGAACCGGTAAAGAGGTAGACACGGAGACGCAGGGAAGGGGAAAGAGTGAGCGATTAACAGTGCAGGGGAGGGAAGATGGAGGCCAGGTACAATCCCAGCGAGATCGAACCCAAATGGCAACGAATCTGGGAACGAGAGCACCTTTTCTACGCGAGCGAAGATGAAAACAGGCCCAAGTATTACCTCCTGGAAATGTTTCCCTATCCCTCCGGGCGGATCCACATGGGACACGTCCGGAACTACTCCATTGGTGACGTGGTTGCCCGTTACAAGAGCATGCAGGGGTCCAATGTGATCCATCCCATGGGCTGGGACGCTTTTGGGATGCCTGCAGAAAATGCCGCCATCAAAGCCAACAGCCATCCAGCCGCCTGGACCTACCATAATATCTCCCTGATGAGAGGACAGTTGAAGTGGATGGGCTTCAGCTACGACTGGAGCCGGGAGTTCGCCACCTGTGATGTTTCCTACTATCGCTGGGAACAGTTGATTTTTTTGAAAATGTATGAAAAAGGACTCGCCTACCGTGACAAGGCCTACGTCAACTGGTGTCCAACTTGTCAGACGGTGCTGGCCAACGAACAGGTGGAGGCTGGACTTTGCTGGCGTTGCGGTGAAGCAGTGGAACAAAGGGAGATGGAACAGTGGTTTCTCAAGATCACCGATTACGCAGATGAATTGTTGGAGGGTTGCGATCAGTTACGGGGATGGCCTCCGCGAGTGCTCGCCATGCAGCGCAACTGGGTAGGCCGAAGCTACGGGGCCATCATTCATTTTCCCCTGGAGGCTTCGGATGGACACATTCAGGTTTTTACCACGCGGCAGGACACGGTGTTTGGTGCCACCTTCATGAGCCTGGCCGTGGAGCACCCACTGTCGCTGAGGCTCTGTGAGGGCAGGCCCGAAGAGCCGGCGGTCAGGGAATTTATCGAGAAAACCGCGCGCATCCAGCGCACTGACAGGACTTCCGAACTCGTGGAAAAAGAAGGGGTCTTCACGGGCGCCTACTGTCGCAACCCAATGACCGGCGAGCGCATGCCCGTCTACGTGGCAAACTTCGTCCTGATGGAATATGGCACCGGCGCAGTCATGGCAGTGCCGACCCATGACCAGCGAGATTTCGAATTCGCCAGCCGCTACGGCCTGCCTCTCAAGGTGGTGGTGCGACCTCCAGAGGAAGAACTGGATGCTCACAGCATGGAGGCTGCCTACGAGGAGGACGGGGTTCTGATCAATTCCGGTGAGTTCAGTGGAATGGAAAGCGCAACTGCCAGGGAGGCCATTACCCGACACCTGGAGGCCAGAGGCCTGGGCAAGGCCACGGTACACTATCGTTTGAGGGACTGGCTCATCTCCCGGCAGCGCTACTGGGGCGCTCCCATCCCCATCATCTATTGCGAGGGCTGCGGCATCGTGCCAGTGCCCGAAGATCAACTGCCGGTGGTTCTGCCTCTTGACGTGAAAATGAACCCTGGCGGCGGCACACCGCTGCCGAGCTGCGAGGAATTCGTCAAGACAACGTGTCCTCGTTGCGGCGGCCGTGCCAGGCGAGAGGTGGACACCATGGATACCTTCGTGGAGTCTTCCTGGTATTTCTTGCGCTACACCTGTGCGGACTACCAGGAGGGTCCGCTGGACCGGGCCAGGGTGGAGTACTGGATGCCTGTGGACCAGTACATCGGCGGCATCGAGCACGCTGTTCTCCATCTGCTCTACTCACGCTTTTTTACCAAAGTGCTGAGAGATATGGGAATGACGGATCAAAGCGAGCCCTTCGTCAACCTCCTGACCCAGGGTATGGTGTGCAAGGAAACCGTACGTTGCCCGGTGCACGGCTGGCTCACCCCTGAAGAATCCGAGAAGCAGGGAGAGGGCTACCGGTGCGCCAAGTGTGGCTCGCCGGCGGACATCGGCCGCAAGGAGAAAATGTCCAAGTCCAAGGGTAATGTGGTTGACCCCGAAGAACTCATCCAGAGGTACGGTGCAGATACGGTGCGGCTGTTCTGCCTTTTCGCCTCACCGCCTGAGAAGGATCTGGAGTGGAGTGACCTGGGGGTGGAGGGCTGCGCCCGGTTTCTCAATCGGCTGTGGCGGGTCGTCTATGAGGAACATCAGAGGCTTCAGGGCGTCGCCGCATACAGCGGCAACCGCTCGCTGGACGGTGAGCTCAGGGCGCTGCATCGCAAGACCCATCAGACCATCAAGAAAGTCACCGAGGACATCGAGCAGCGTTTCCACTTCAATACCGCCGTGAGTTCGGTAATGGAACTGGTCAATGCCATCTATCAGGTCCGCTCTGATGCCCGCAGCGATCGGGAGTATCTCTCGGTTCTTCGCCTGGCACTGGAGACGGCGGTGGTGTTGATTTCACCCATGGTGCCGCATATTGCCGATGAGCTGTGGGAGGCGCTGGGACACGAGCAGCCGTTGGTCAGGGAGCCGTGGCCGCAGTGGGACGAGGAAGCAGCAGCAGAGGAAAGACAGCTCATTGTGGTTCAGGTAAACGGCAAGCTGCGAAGCCGCATTTATGTCTCGCCGGATGCGAGCAATGCGGAAATCGAGGAAGCGGCGCGCGCGGACGAGAGGGTGCAGTCGTTTGTTGCAGGTCGAGCCGTTCGCAAAGTGGTGGTGGTTCCCGGCCGTCTGGTGAACCTGGTACTATAAAGACAAGGAGGAGTGGCCTCGTGTCGAAGCCTCGTCTTGGGACCGCATCCGGGAGAAACCTCCTCAAACCGCCCGGAAGAACAACCGGACCAGGAACCGTTTGTCGGCTGCTCGGGGTGGCGGCGGGGATTCGAGCAACTGCGGTTCTCTGGGTGTCCCTTGCCCTGGTTGTTCCTGCCTGCGGCTACCACTTCGCGGGAACAGGCGGCAAACCGCCCGGAGGTATTCAGAGCATTGCTGTGGATACTCTGGACAACCAGACTGCAGAGGTCGGCCTGGAGACACTTTTTACC
>JBKHJD010000108.1:0-7306 GCA_046538315.1 Syntrophobacteria bacterium | reverse complement strand
AACATTCCATTATTCCATTATTCCAATTGTGAGCGGAGCGAACTAAGTTCTATTTTTGGCTCACCACAGAGGCACAGAGAGCACAGAGCAAACTTTTCTTTTTGCCCGATCCCGCCAGAGGCGGGACGATCGGGCAAAAGAACGCAGCCCTTCGGGCAGTTTGTTTGCAATCAACGGCCGTATGCAAAGAGGAGGTTTATTAGCAAAAGTGCTGCCGTCGAAGACGGAGGCGCTTTTCCCTGGCTAGAGGCCTGCCCCGCTTCGTACCATGCTATTTAGCGGGGCTACCGGCCAGGGAATGAATAATACATCTCCTCTGTGTCCCCTGTGTCTCCGTGGTTCCTTTTTTTCACCCCTGTGACCAGTTACACTGTGTCAAGTGTGAGTAACGATCACCGCAGGATTAGGGTGAGGGCAATACCGTGGCTCAGCGCTGCTCCGATACGGGGAGAGTTGAGATTTGGAGCCACCTCATTTATGATTGGCGAGTATACGTGCAGCCATGTTATCCTTGGATAGGACCTGGAGACAATGAGCGAGAAGTCGACTCTTCGCATCGGCGGCCTCAGCCTGGGCCCGGGGCTGGTTCTTGCTCCGATGGCGGGTGTCAGCGATTTGAGCCTGCGCATGATGAGCAGGGGCGGTGGCGCCGACCTGGTCACCTCTGAGATGGTAAGTGCCGAAGGACTGGTACGCGGGAATACAAGCACCCGGTTTCTGCTGCAGAGCCGGGCCGAGGAAAGACCGCTGGCGATCCAGCTGTTTGGTGCGGATCCCCGGGTCATGGCAGAGGGGGCCCGGAGGGTAGCGGATGGGGAGGTCGATATTATTGATCTGAATATGGGTTGCCCGGTGCCGAAGGTTCTGCGCCAGGGTGCTGGTGCGGCACTGCTGAGAGATGTTGAGAGAGTCAAACGTATCGTAGATGCAGTGCGCAGGGCGGTGGAGATTCCTGTCACCGTGAAGATCCGTTCCGGGTGGAGTCGCTCGGAGATCAACGCGGTGGATGTGGCCCGGGCTGCAGAAAGTGCAGGGGCCGACGCCATTGCTCTCCATGCTCGAACCGCCAGGCAAGGCTTTTCCAAAAATGCGAATTGGCCTATCATAGCCAGGGTCAAGCGAGCAGTTCGCGTCCCGGTCATCGGAAACGGCGACGTTGTGCGGCCAGAGCAGGTCCAGAAGATGAGGCGGCTGACCGGTTGTGATGGAGTGATGATCGGGCGTGCCGCCATGGGGAATCCGTGGATATTTCAGCACGCCAGGCAACTTGCTGACGGGGAAACACCGTGCAGACCATCGCTGGGGGAGCGGTTCGAGGTCATGCTGCGCCACCTGAGTCTCTACGGGCAACTGTACCGGGGGCGGCCGCCGGTTTCCGGCCTGCGTTCGCGCGTCATGTGGTACAGCAAGGGCCTGCCCGGAAGCGCCCGTCTTCGCTCAGTTCTGTCCGGCTGCCGGCATCAGGATGCAATGGTCAGGGCCTGTGAGGAATTCTTCCACCAACTGGCCGGGTTCGCTGTGGACGGAACCGGGTAACTGGATTGCCGGGTATCAAGACGGAAGCGCAGGCGCCAGCCTGTAACACAAGCCGTAGGATAAAGGTAGCAAAAGAGGCATGCGCCCCCGGCGTCTTTCTACGCGGGGAACGTGGGAAGCCGTGGAGGCAATGGACCACTGCCAACGAATCCTGGTGGGAGTCCAATGAAGGTTAAGGTTGCCAAGACTGCTGGTTTCTGTATGGGGGTTCGACGGGCCATGGAGCTGGTCCTGAATGCTGCAAGGCAGCGGCAGCCGGAGGAGCTCATCTATACGTGCGGTCCGTTGATCCACAACAATCAGGTTCTGGAGATGCTGGAGGGACAGGGAGTCCGGTGCCTCGAGACCCTGGACGAGGCCAAAAGAGGCAGGATAGCCATCCGGGCCCACGGGATTCCTCCGCAAGAGCGTCAGGAGCTGAAGGCGCGGGGCTTTACCATTATCAACGCTACCTGCCCCAGGGTGGCCAGGGTGCAGGCTCTCATCAAGAAGCATGTCCTTCAGGGCTACGAGGTGCTGATTGTCGGCGAT
Organism: Syntrophobacteria bacterium; assembly: GCA_046538315.1. Classification (GTDB taxonomy): domain Bacteria; phylum Desulfobacterota; class Syntrophobacteria; order BM002; family BM002; genus JBKHJD01. Next base: position 5,239 of record JBKHJD010000108.1, on the reverse strand, counting down.
GACAACCACGCAGAGGTAATCGGTTTGAAGGGATTTGCCAGCGGCCGCGCCCGGGTACTGAGCAGGCCGGAGGAAGTGGATCAACTTCCGGAGATGAACAAACTCCTGGTAGTCGCCCAGACAACCCAGGATGAACATGCCTTCCAGAAGATTGTCGAACGCCTCAAGGTTCGATATCCAGAGGCGAAAATATACAATACCATCTGCGATTCCACCTACCATCGACAGGAGGAAGTGCGCACCCTTTCCCGGGAAGTTGACGCGCTGGTGGTTGTGGGTGGACGTCACAGCGCCAATACCAAGAGACTTGCGGGGATCGCCGCGGGCACCGGTATTCCCACCTTCCACGTGGAAACCGAAGAAGAGCTGGACGGCGAGCAACTCCAGGACTTTGCAGTGGTGGGTGTGACTGCAGGCGCTTCGACGCCCAGCTGGCTTATCAGGCGGGTGGTGCATAAACTGGAAAGTATCCAGCCCCGGGACGGCCAACCGCTTGTCCGGAGACTGAGCCGCTTCATTCGGTTTTTGTTGCAGAGCAATCTCTACGTCGCCGGCGGGGCAGGTTGCCTCAGCTACGCGGCTGCGGTGCTTCAAGGAATCAAACCCCGGTTTGTGGATTTTTTTATCACTTTCTTTTACGTGTTCGCTATGCATGTGCTCAACCGTTATACCGACAAGGCAACGCGCTTCAAAGATCCTTCCCGCGCCGCATTCTACGAGAGTTACCGGGTTCCTTTTTTCCTTTCCGGCCTGGGTGCTGTGGTTACTGCCCTGATTCTTGCAGCAAGCCAGGGGATGAGTGTTTTTCTGGCCCTATTGGCCATGACGGCGCTCGGGCTGCTCTACAGCGTACCTATTTTCCCGGGGAACTGGCTGAGCACTGTTCGATTTGTCAAACTGAAAGATATTCCGGCCTCGAAGACCATTTTCGTCGCCGGGGGCTGGAGTGCCGTAGCTACCCTCCTTCCCGGGCTGCGTGGAGACTGGCACCTGGGCTGGACCATGTGGTGTGCCCTGATGGTGATTTTTGTCGTGGTCTTTGTACGCTCGGCGCTCTTGGATCTCCTGGACATTCAGGGGGATCGGCTTGTTGGCGAAGAGACCATCCCTATTGTTATAGGCGAGAAGCGAACCGGCCGACTTCTGGTCCGCTTGGTGGTCGTGCTCTCGCTCTTGTTGGCCGCAGCCCCTGCACTCGGGCTTGCAACCACGTTCAGCTACTTCCTGCTGTTGAACTGTGCCCATATGGGCTTTTACCTCCTGGTATACCAACGCGAACTCATACGCCTGGACAGCCTGCGATTCGAGGCGCTGGTGGATGCGAGCCTCTATATACCCGGCGGACTTGCGCTTCTATACCAGTTGGTAGCTCATGGCCCTGTGATGTGAGATGTGGAGTGCCGGATTATAACCGCCAAGTTATTTTTGGTCCGGATGGACCGTGGAGGGTTTGCTGAAAAAATGAACGTCCAACATCCAACATCGAACGTCGAACATCGAATATTGAATAAGAAAAGATGAAGAAACAGAAGAATCAATAAAGATTTTTGTATCAAAACCGCTGAAAAAAACGGCAAATAGCTGAATGATCGCTTGAATGTTTGTTTTTGATTCGACGTTGGACGTTTGGACGTTCGATGTTCGACGTTCATCTTCAAAACAAGCCGGTAGGGCATAAATGTAACCGTCAAGGAGGTGAGAGGCCTTGACCAGTGGACCATTGTCACCCGAGATCTCTGTCGTCATTCCTACCTACAATCGAGCTGCCATGCTTGTGGAAGCCGTGCAATCCGTACTGGCTCAGGAGACGACGGATTTTGAGTTGATTGTTGTCGACGACGGCTCCACTGATGAGACCGAGAGAAAGCTCGCCAGATTCGGGCCACACCTTCGCTACATTCGGCAGGAGCACGCCGGAGTCAGCGCCGCCCGGAACCGCGGCCTGGAGTTCTGCCGTGCTTCTCTGGTGGCCTTTCTGGATTCTGACGATCTCTGGCTGCCCGGCAAGCTCCGTATTCAGCAGAAGTACTTCGCGGAACATCCCGAGGTATATATTTGCCAGACTGAAGAAATCTGGTGGCGAAACGGCCGGCGGGTGAATCCCAAAAAGCGGCATCGGAAGCCATCGGGAGATATTTTCAGACGCAGCCTCGATCTCTGTCTGGTGAGCCCCTCTGCAGTGATGGTGCGCCGTGAACTCTTTGAGCGGGTGGGATATTTTGACGAAGGGTTGCCAATTGCCGAAGACTATGATTTCTGGCTACGCGTTGCGGTGGACTACCCCGTTCCCCTGATCCCGGAGGCCCTGGTCATCAAGCGTGGCGGTCGTCTCGACCAGCTCTCCGCCACCCCCGGCATAGAGCGCTACCGGATCGGATCTCTGGAGAAACTTCTCAACAGCGGCAGGCTCTCCCCGGGACAAGATGAGTGGACGAGGCAGGCCCTTCAGCATAAATGCAAGATTTATGGAGAGGGCTGTATCAAAAGAGGCAGGGTAGAAGAGGGCGAAGCCTACGTGGCGCTGCCAGAGGTATATACGCGCAGAGTGTGTCCCGGCGAGACAAGCGAGAGAGGCGAGAAAGGGGCAGTCTTCAGATAACGAAGAAGTAAGTATTAGGCGGCGGCCTGCTCTGCCACCCTGCGACCCTTATGCCCATGGACAGCAAATGAGACGTCACAAGACCGCGTTTGCCAGTCTGGCGCGAATTGCCTGCATCTCACCTCGAGCATAGGGGTGAACAGCAGGCCAATCCATAACGCCGTCGCCTTGGTTTCTGGGAATCAGATGAAAGTGGGCATGGTCGATCAACTGGCCTGCCGCCAGGCCGTTGTTGAGCAGGATGTTATAGCCATCACTGTTGAGTTGAGAACGTACAGCGATGCCGACTTTTTGAAGGGCCTCTGCCAGCCGGATCAATACCTCAGGCGGTATGTCTGAGAAGGCGGCGTAGTGCTTCTTGGGAACGACCAGGGTGTGGCCCTTGCTCACAGGGTTGATGTCCAAAAAAGCCAAAACGGTATCGGTCTCGAGGATCTTTGCCGAAGGGATATCGCCGCGAACGATCTTGCAAAAGATACAGTCCTGCATAGCCGTTGCCTCCAGAAGACTTTGCGAAGAGAATCATCAATCCTTCCCATGCAGAATTGATTCTACCCGGCGAGAGCAGAAAGTGTCAATTGGGCAAACAACCCCTTCAGCCTTCCGAGACGCCAGACTGAATGATCCGTTTTTCGAGCAGACCTCCGCTTTTCTGGTGGGCTCGAATCTGCAAGCTGTGGAAGCGGCCAAAGCAGAAGCGGGGAATCCGGGTTATAATTATGTGGTTGTTTCGTCATTGATCGAAGGGGATACCATCAAAGAGAAGGATTTTTACCATATTTTCCCAGGAACCGGGTGATCTGCTCGTCACCGGTCCTCCGAACGCCAACTTTATGGACCTTCGGGTAGTTTTCGTTTTATGGTTGCGGGGTCCGGCGCCTTACAGAATCGCTCAATTTGGGTTATTATAAGGCTGCTGCAGTTCAGGAGGAGGCCGCAGGTACTGTGAAGCAGGCGGAGCGATAGAGGAATTGTGAAGCGCGGGCGAAGAAATACCGGCAAAATGTGGATGAGCCCGGTCTGGATGCTGCTGGTCTTTCTGGGGTTTTTCACAGGGGCGGGCTGTGAGTTCCTCGGTCCGAGAAACGAACTCGAAGCGATCAAGGACAGAGGAGAGCTGCGGGTTATTACCCGCAATAACGCCACCTGCTATTACGAGGGACCCCACGGTGCAACGGGCTTCGAGTACGATCTTGCAAGAGCCTTCGCTGAGCATCTGGGTGTGAAACTGAAACTGGTGGTGACTGACAACTTCCACGATATCGTTCCCACTGTGCTCGAGGGCGCTGCTGATATAATTGCTGCAGGATTCACGGCCACCGAATACCGCAAGCAGCGCCTGGCCTTTGGTCCTGGATACCTGGAAGTACAGCAACAGGTGGTGGGAAGACGCGCAGGCCCGATAGTCCGGAAGGTGAAAGATCTCGTCGACCACAAGCTGTGGATAAATCCTGGAACTTCCTACGAGGAACGTTTGCTGAAACTCAAAGAACAGTACCCTGCACTATCGTGGCAAAGCGTCTCGGGGTATGAAACCGAGGAACTTTTGGAGATGGTCTGGAAGGGCGTAGTTCCTCTTACCATAGCCGACTCCAACATTGTCGCTGTCAACCGGCGCTATTACCCCCAACTGGTGATTCATTTCGCGATTGAAGAAGGTCAGCAACTGGCCTGGGCCGTACATCCGGATCACCATCGGCTGCTGGATGCTGTTACTGATTGGTTCTCGTCTCCGGAGACTTTCGCGCTGCTCCGGCGGCTGAGACAGCACTACTATGAACACCTCAAGGTTTTCGACTATGTGGATCTGGTGCAATATCACAGGCGAGTGCGGCATCGTCTGCCCCGGTACCGCGAGCACTTCGAGAAGGCCGCCGAGCATTTCGGCCTGGACTGGCGGCTTGTGGCAGCACAGGCCTACCAGGAATCCCACTGGAACCCGATGGCTGAGAGCTTTACAGGGGTCAGGGGTCTGATGATGCTGACCCGCAACACCGCTGAAGACCTGGGGGTAGAAAGCAGGTTAGATCCGCGCCAGTCCATATTTGGTGGAGTGTGTTATCTGGCGCGTTTGCACGAGAGAATCGGCGATGAAGTAGAGGAGCCTGACCGGACATATATGGCGCTGGCCGCTTATAACGTGGGATGGGGTCATTTAAAGGATGCCAGGTTTCTGGCAGAAAGCATGGGAAAGGATCCCAATACCTGGCAAAATGTGCGTAGCACCCTGCCGCTTCTGCGGCAAAAGAAATTCTACCGTACTCTCCCCCATGGATATGCCAGAGGAACCGAACCCGTACGGTATGTCGACCGTATCAGAACCTACTATCGAATCCTGCTTCAGGCCACCGGGAGAATTCTGAAAGAGCAAGAGCACATGGCTGAGCAGGCCCGGGCGATGCGTCCGGAGGGTAAGAGCGCCCCAATGTAACCACCCTTTGGACTCCGAGAGGCCCCTAGAAGGCTCGCACCCTGGCAAAACCACCGTTATGGTCGACCCTGTGGGAGCGGCTTTCCAGCCGCGATTGACAAGGGGAAATGATTTTTTTGCATACAAACCAGTCAGCCACGAGACAAGTGGTATATGCGAACTTAGTTCGCTCCGCTCACAATTGGAATAATGGAATAATGGAATGTTGG
>JBKHJD010000107.1:0-7384 GCA_046538315.1 Syntrophobacteria bacterium | reverse complement strand
GTCTAAAGGTTCGAAGCCTCTGGAGGAGCCATCTCAGACTGGCAGTCAAGGAGAGAGCAAAGCGGGCCAGCGATATGGGCGTTGCCAAAAGCAAGGCTACAGCGAAACACAGCCAGAGCAGGAGACTGGCACCCAGTGGTTTGAGATAGTACTCAAGGGAGGACTTGAGCAGCAGGCCCACCATACCGCCGCTCGCAGGCAAAGGCTCACTCCAGAGTCGGAGCGAGGGCCAGTGGAGGGCGGCCAGGCCGCTGGTGGCAAAGAGCAGGAGAGCACCACCGAGGGCGAGGAGCACTGGACGTGCCCCCGGTCGTGGCTGAAGAAGCCAGGCGGCGGCCACTGCCAGAAAGATCGGCAGCCAGTAGGCGCTTGCCCCTACGGTAACTAGGAGGACCGCTGCGAGATTAGCGCCGACAATTCCCATGGCATTGCGGACCGCGCCGCGGCCAGGCGAGGTGGTAAGAAGCGTTGGATCACTGCTGTCATAAGTGGCCAGGCTGAGAACGAGCAACAGGGCTAAAGCCAGAAGGCAGAGTGCGCCGATCTCTTTGACTCGCTTGTTGAGTGTGGACGGCATTGGTCTCGTGAGCAAAGACTCTGGCCGGGATGCCCCAGCCTGGTTTCGGGCAGAGATGTCGTGCCTTGTACCGGTACAGTACCAAAAAACCGAAACTGGTCTGGCCCCTGCAAGAAGAGAGCCGGACCATTGAGCTCCGGCACCATGTGCCTGCCGCAGCATTGATCACCCTACATACTAAAGCTTGCATTCAGTGTCAACACCGCCACAGAGTGATCACAGTGAATTTGTCCTCAAGCAGAGCCGGCGATGGGCACTAGGCACTGGGCGCGCCGGAGGGGCTTTAAGGAGGCAGTAAGAAGCAAACCCGGAGCAGGAACTGGGAGCGCCGGCCGTGGTAGTCTGGATGAGTCATATAGATGTGGTACTCAAGTGTGTGCATCAGCACATACCGCCGGGAGAGGACGGAAGGGGGAGAGATTGTGCAAAGGGCTAGTGAGATGGCTTGAAGCATTCCTCCTCTGCGAGGCAACCCTTATGGACCTTCCGGAGCCGCACGGGTTGGCAAGGCTGGCTGGGGTTCAGGTTCCCCCTTTTCCTCAGGCGGCAGCTTGAGTTGAATTCGCCTTCGAACTTCGCTGATCAGCCAGTCTTTATCTGCCATCTCCAGTCCTTCAGTCGGCAGGGGATCGCCAATGTAAACCCGCACGACTCCAGGTCGGATCCTGTAGCCCTTCTTGGGTAGGATTCCGTAACTGCCGCTGATGGTCACAGGAACGATGGGGCGTCCGGATTTCATAGCGAGAAAGAAGCCGCCTTTCTTGAAGAAGTTGAGCCTGCCGTCCTGGCTGCGGGTTCCCTCGGGGAAGATGACGATGGACATGCCTTCGCGAACCCGCGCCGCTGCAAGATCTACACTCCTGAAAGCCTCTTTGCGGTTGCTGCGGTCTATAGGAATGTAGTCGGCCTTTTTCATAGCAGCGCCGAATAACGGGATGCGAAAAAGCTCCTTTTTGGCGAGCCAGCGGAACTGGAGAGGGAGGCAAGCGAACAGTGCGAAGATGTCAAACTGGCTCTGGTGATTGGCTGCAAAGACGTAAGCCTGGTGGAGATCGATTTTCTCCAGACCTTCCACCTCTACACGAACGCCGCTTACCATAAGGAGACTGCGAGCCCAGAACCGGGCGAACAGGTGGGGAATGCGGCCGCTGCGGGCTAGCAGGGCTATGGGGATAACCATGAGGGCCAACGTGACAGTGAGAAAGAGGAGGGTGGTGTAGAAAAGCAGAGAGCGGAACATCCTATGTCCAGTGCCCGTACGATGTTGTGGGTATGGTAGATGGTTTGAGGGCTTTAGTCAAGCATGCCTTCCTCATCTTTGCTTGATTTGTCTGAAGAGAATTGATAGGGTTAGCTCACCTGCGCAAGGCTATAGTTATGCGATACTACCCTGTTTTCCTGAAAGTTGACACCAGACCCTGCCTCGTGATCGGAGGAGGCGATGTAGGGGCGCGCAAGGTCAGGACGTTGCTTGCCTGCGGTGCCCGGGTGGGAGTGGTATCGCCCGGAGTTGATCCGTGGCTGGCGGAGAAGATCGAGGAGGGACGTGTTGAGTTGGTGGCAAGTCACTACGAGGAACATCAACTCGAGGGCTGCTTCCTGGTCATCGCGGCCACTGACGACCGGGAACTCAACTGCCGGGTAGCGCAGGATGCAGAGAGAAGGGGACTCCTTTGCAATGTGGTGGATTATCCCCAGGAGGGCAACTTCATTCTGCCCGCCATAGTCCAGCAAGGGGACTTGACCGTGGCTATTTCCACCGCCGGACAGAGCCCGGCCCTGGCGCGTCAGATTCGCCAGGAGCTCGACCAGCGTTTCGGTCCGGAATATGCCGATTTTCTCGAAATCATGGGAGCAGTACGTAAACGCCTGCTCGAGGCAAGCAAAGATTCGCACGCCAACAAAGAGCGATTTGATCAGTTGGTGCAATCGGCCTTGCCCGAACTGGTGCGGCGCCGTGACTCCGAGGGGGTGAACCGCCTCCTGCAAAGCATCCTGGGACCGGGCTATTCACTCAAAGACCTGGAGATCTGCTGGTGAATGACTCCACCTTGCCGTTTTCGGTGGCGGTCACCCTGCTCTACGCAGTGGGGACGGTGGGCTATCTGATTTACATTATCCGCTCCAAGCAGGTAATTCACCGTATTGCCTGTGGAATTTTGCTGGCAGGGTTTCTGGTCCACTCCATCGGGCTTGTCCTGTTAGTGAGTCACATAGAGCAGATTCCGGTGACCACCCTGCAACAGACCTTGTCATTCTTTGCCTGGGCCATTGTCGGGAGCTATCTCGCCGTCCAACTGAAGTTCAACATCCGGACACTGGGCGCTTTTGTTTCCCCCTTCGCGGTGATTTTTATGCTGCTTTCTTCCGCGATTCCCAGGCAACTCGTTCCCGCCAGTGGCCTGTTCAAGAGTTTCTGGCTGATGTTGCACGTGGGGACCATGTTTGTCGGCAATGCCGTGTTCGCGGTGGCTTTCTGCGCTGGAATCATGTACTTGTTGCAAGAGCGGCAGATCAAGACAAAGAGCTTCGGGTTGCTCTACCATCGTCTCCCGTCGCTGGAAATGCTGGATTCGGTCAACTACGTCTGCCTGACCTTCGGTTTTCCCCTGATTACACTGGGGCTCATCTCCGGTTTCGTCTATGCCGGAGCCGTATGGCGTTCCTACTGGCAGTGGGATCCAAAGGAGATCCTTTCTGTGATCACCTGGCTGATCTATGCAGTACTCCTCCACGAACGGCTCGCTGTGGGCTGGCGTGGCCGCAAGGCCGCAATAATGGCGATCATCGGGTTCAGTGCAATTCTGGTGACGTTTCTGGGCGTAAGTATCATGCTCAAAGGACATCACAGCTTCAAAATGGTCTAGGAGCAACGAGAGACGGTGCTGTGAAATATCGTGGTTCAGCCGGCGTGTCTTAAGTACTTATCCTCTGGTTGCCGGAAGCGGAGCTTTGATGCCATTGATCGGATTGTCCTCATTGGATTGAATCACAAGAGCGCCCCGGTGGAAATCCGGGAGAAACTTGCCGTTATCTGTAACGAGAGGACCGCCCCCCTGGCCACTCTTGCGCAGCGACGGTACCTGAAGGAGGTCTTCTACCTTTCCACGTGCAACCGCATGGAAGTGTTGTTCACCACAGCAACACTTGACCTGAGCATTGGCACGGTAATGGCCTTCCTTGCCGACATGTACGGCCAGACGAGTGCGGCGCTGAAACCCTACCTGTACACCTACATCGACCATGAAGCAATAAAGCACCTGTTTCGGGTAGCATGCAGCCTGGATTCGATGGTGGTGGGAGAGCCTCAGATCCTCGGCCAGATCAAGCAGGCGTACCGCCAGGCCACAGAGGCCAGAATAACCGGGGTTATCATCAATAGACTGCTGCACAAATCTTTCTCGGTAGCCAAGCGGGTGCGCACCGAGACTCGCATCGGCAGCAGCGCTGTCTCCGTCAGCTATGCGGCGGTGGCCCTTGCCAGGAAAATATTCGAAGATCTCAGGGGCAAATCGGTTTTGCTGATCGGGGCAGGGGAAATGGCCGAACTTGCGGCAGAGCACCTTCTGGCCAATGGGGTCGAGCGGATTGAAGTGGCAAATCGGACGCTGGATAGAGCCTTGATGCTGGCCAGAAGATTTCAAGGGACCACGGTTCGCTGGGAAGACCTGGCCGAGGAGTTGAGGCGGGTGGACATCGTTATAAGTTCCACCGGTTCAACAGAGCCCATAATAGACGCAGCTCAGGTCAAGCAGCGGATGCGGGCTCGGCGCAACCGGCCCCTGTTTTTCATAGATATCGCCGTTCCACGCGATATCGATCCGGCAGTAAACCGTATCGGCAATGTCTATCTTTACAATATCGACGACCTGGAGGGTATTGTGGAGCTGAATCAGGCCGACCGTCTCAAAGAGGCGGCCCGGGCCGAGCATATCATCGCCGCCGAGGCGCTGAAATTCGAGGGTTGGTTGCGGACCCTCGAGGTCGTACCAACTATAGTGTCCATCCGTGAAAAGGCTGAGCAGATCCGGAAGGCGGAGGTGCGTAAAACGCTCAGCCACCTCAATAGGCTTTCAGACGAGGAGATGAAAGCCCTGGATGTGCTGACCCAGTCCATTGTGAACAAGGTGCTCCATGACCCCATTCTCTTTCTCAAACGCACGTGTAACAAGGCGCGGAAAGATTTTTACCTGGATGTTGCCCAGAAGTTGTTCAATTTGGATACGGACGGCCGCGAAACAGAGAGAGAACAGGACCAGTCGTCTCTTGATTCCAATGAGGTGTCGTGATACATATACATTCCAGAATGCTACCAGGGGCCAGTGCGAGGGTGCACTACTCTGCAAAAGGAGCGTGATATGATCGGCGGAATCGGCATGCCTGAATTGCTGGTAATCTTCGTGATTGTGCTGGTAATCTTCGGTGCCGGCAAGTTGCCAGAAATTGGCTCAGGTCTGGGTAAGGGAATCCGGAACTTCAAAAAGGCCACGAGCAGCGCCGAAGAGATGGAAGACAAAAACGATAAAGCCAAGATCGAAGACAAGCAAGACGATGCTTGAACTATGGGCGCTTCGGGTTTTTGGATGTTGAACCGAACCAGCGAGTTCCGCCAGATCCCATGTCCCAATCTCACACGAGCCCCTGGTGCGACCCTGAAATGGACAGGTGCTGTCGGTCCCGCCAGCGCCCAGATGTAGAGGACACCCCCTGGAGGTGGACGTTTTCTTTGATGCCCTAGAAGGGAATGTCGTCGTCCGGCTCCGGAAAATCCACCGCCGGCCTGTCCGAAGAGGCAGTCTGGGCCTCGGGGGTACTGTCCCTGGGGCTGCCGAGCATTTGCATGCCCGAGGCGATGATCTCGGTAGTCCAGCGCTTGTTGCCGTCGCGATCTTCCCAGGAACGCGTCTGTAGTCGTCCCTCGATGAATACCTGTCGCCCCTTGCTCAGATACTGCCCGCACACCTCGGCTAGTCTGCCCCACACAACCACCCGGTGCCACTCGGTACGCTCGCCCTTTTCCCCCTCTTTATTGGTCCACACCTCGTGCGTGGCCAGCCTCAAGTTGGCTTTGGCAGTACCGCTTGGGAGGTAGCTCAGTTCCGGATCCGTTCCCAGGTTGCCGATCAAGAATACCCGATTAAGTGTTCCCATATTCATCCTCCCGTTAAATTTGGCCGATTCTAGCACAGAGAATAAGAATCACAAGAGCGTTTTCGAATGAGACAGTCCCCGGGGCCGACAGGCAGGTGCAAGGCGGTTCTGTACAGGCTCGGGTACAGGCCGATGGACCGCGCGAGATACAAGGCTTGCAACCCGGCCGGGACAGAGAAGCAGGTAACCACCCGGCTTTCGGGAGTACGGGGTTGTTTTGACGGCAAGATTTATATCCAAAATGGCAGAATTTTTGCTTATTTGATCTTCTCGGAACACAAGACAGCTGAGAGCCGCGAGGGTTGCTTCCATGCCTGCCGGAGTTCGCCGATTCCTGAGTACCCGCTTGTGGGTGATTGATACGGATTCACTTCCGCGGATACAGGCGGAAGTGTACAGGCAGCTGCAGATTTGCATCTACGTCTGGAAAGAATTCTGGCGCGATAACTGCCTTCTGCGAGCCTCCGCCCTTACCTATACTACATTGCTGACCCTGGTGCCCTTGCTGGCCCTCATGTTCGCCTTGTTAAAGGGACTGGGCGTTCAACGCACCCTGGAGCCCTTTATTCTTGAGAGGCTAACGGTTGGCTCTCATGCTCTCACCGACAAAATCCTCGTTTTTGTTGAACGTATCCACGCCGGTTCCCTGGGTACCCTCGGTATAACCTTTCTCTTTGTTACCATGGTCCTGGTGCTGACCAACGTTGAAATGGCCTTTAACCGGATCTGGAAGGTAGAGCGCGGCAGGCCCTGGCTGAGAAAATTCAGCGAGTACCTGGGATTGCTGGTGATCCTGCCTGTCTCTATCTTTGCGGCTGTAAGCCTGACAACCTTTGTAAAGAATCACGCTGTAACCCAGGAACTGCTCAGCATCGGTTTTTTCGGCCGATTCTACGTCTACCTCCTCAAGCTTGCGCCGTTTTTTGTCATGTGGTTGGCCTTTTCTTTCATTTACCTCTTCATGCCAAATACCCGGGTGAATGCGCTATCGGCCTCAGCCGGAGGCATCATCGGCGGGACTCTCTGGCAGATGGCCCAGTGGGCCTATATCCACTATCAGTTTGGCTTTCACAAGTGGAGTGCGATTTACGGAACGCTGTCACAACTTCCCGTGTTCCTCATATGGATTTTCGTAAGCTGGGTGATTCTCCTGCTGGGAGCGGAGATAGCCTTTGCGCACCAGAACCTTTCCACCTATCGGCTGGAGCGGCGTTGGCGCACTCAAACCGTCAGGGACCGGAACTACTGGGGACTCAGGCTGCTTTTATTTATTGGAGAGCGTTTCGAGTCCGGGGCGCGGCCGTGCGCGGTGTCTGAGATAGCGGAACATCTCTGTCTGCCACCGGAGGAGACGGGGAAAATCCTGAAAGCTCTCAAGGCACTGGGCGTACTCAGTTTCAGCGGCAGTAACAGTCAGGTGGTCTTGCCGGCGATTCATATGAAACACATGCACATTTTTGATCTGGTTGAAGGCCTTGAAGGCAGAGAATCCACTGTGGACCCTACGGCCACTGATGGGTACAGTAGGGTAATTGCGGACGTTCTGCATAGTATCCGGGATGAAGGCAGAAAAGGGGTGGTCCACGTTACCGTAGCCGATTTATTGGATAGGAGCAGAAAAGAATACCGATAGATATGGAAATCTTATTTCTTATG
>JBKHJD010000106.1:0-7436 GCA_046538315.1 Syntrophobacteria bacterium | reverse complement strand
TCGCCAAAAGGCTAATGAATACAACAAATTGTACAAATTCCGAGACGTTTATTTATGCCGATGTTTACTTGGTCCTTCGAGTCGCAAATACGATGACGGTCATTCTGTGGGAGCGGCTTTCCAGCCGCGATTGAGAGCGTAGACACTTACCAGCTCCCGCTGAGTTCGGCCCGAGCTCACGGCCGAGGGCAGTGCTAAGTCCTGAGGGAATAAATTCGTCATCGTATTTATGCCAACGTGTACTTAGTAATGGTAGTGCCTGGTGAATGGTCTCCGTGTCGGGCTTGCGACCAGTTACCCCTGGTCCCGTCTTTTCAATGTGGCGCCGATGGGTTCCTGCTCAACGACTGCTTGCTCGAATGCAGGCGCTGGAAACAGAAATAAACGACGAGACCCAGCGCGATGGTTGCTGCACCGTACAGGCCAACTACCGGATTGCTGCCCAGGGAAAAAACGATGATCCACAGGTTGCTGACGACAAACACCAGCGCGGTCAGGGGGTAACCGAAAGTCCTGTACGGACGCACCCGGTGAGGTGCTCTTGCCCGCAATACCATCATTCCCACGACGGTGAGCATGGCAAAGGCCGCCAGGGTAAACCCTATGTAGAGGAGAAGCTTGTCAAAAGAAGACGTGAGCACCATCGCAACGGCAATTGCCCCCTGCAAGAAAATAGCGGGACCCGGAGTTCTGTGGGTCTTGTTTACCCTGCTGAAGAGCCGGAAGAACACTCCGTCTTTCGCCATGGCATAGTAGATTCTCGGTCCGGCCATGATCATCGCACTGATAACGGAGAGGAGGCATACGGTGACGGCCACCGAGACAACCGCGCCGACGTGAGGCCCGAACAGGGACAAAGCGGCTTTAGCGCCGACCTCTATGACACCGCTTATCTCCTCCACAGGCAGGGCATAGATAAAGACAGTATTTAAAAGCAGGTAGAGAATCATAACGACCAGGGTTCCCCAGAAAAGTGAAAGGGGGATGTTCCTCGCCGGATTCTTTATTTCGCCTCCCAGATACGCAGCTGCATTCCACCCGCTGTACGCGAAGGAGACAAAGATGAGCGAAGTTGCAAAACCGCCGGAGAGAACGAGGCCGAGGTCCGGTCCCGAAGAGAAGTTGGCAACCGAGCCATTGCCACAACCGACCCCCCCAGCAACAAAGGCGAGAATCACTAAAATCTTGAAGCCGGTCAGCAGGTTTTGAACTCGGCTGCCAAAGCGGAGGCTGTACCAGTGCACAAGCGAGAAGACGATGATGATTGCGACAGCAAGGGCAGTGACCGGTGACAAAGACAGTATTTTCCCTTGCAGGAAGGGAACGGAAGCTTTCGGTACAAGAGAGAGGGACCGAAAGAAGTAGGTGGCAAAGGCAATAGAGGCTGCGGCAATGGGCGCGGAGAATCCCACGATCAGAGATATCCAGCCCGAGAGGAATGCCATGAGCTTCCCGAAGCTTTCGCGCAAGAACACATACTCTCCGCCGGCCCTGGGAAACATGGCACCCAATTCTCCGTAGCACAGAGCCCCGGAAAGTGCAATGATTCCACCCAGAAACCAGCAAAGGAGCATGGCCTGCGGATCGCGAAGCCATTCCATGATAAAGCCGGACGTCGTAAATATCCCGGTCCCTACCATGTTGGCGATAACGAGAACCGTCGCGGAAAGCAGACCCATCTCTCTTCTGAGGAGATGTTGTGCCATGTTCTGTTGGTCTCGCACACCCTTGCTGCTTACGTCAACTCGCTGACATACTACGCCATTTGAAATTCACGCGCAAAGCTTTCACTCTGCCCTCGGCGAAGCCGCGGGTTTTCGCAGACGACTACAAGGGGTGCACACTGGAAGGCTTCATGCTGAGGTACACGAGCGCTCCCTCGACGAGCTTCATTTCTACCAGGTCTGATCTTGTGAGCAAGGCTTGAAATACCACATGGCCTGCCTGAACGGAGACTTCATAATAGAGCCCGGTGTCAACCAGTCCGAGCACTTTCCCTTCAAGCGAGCTGCAGGTATTGTTGGAAGGCTTTTGTGTGCTGATGACAACATCTTCTGGTCTAACGGCCAGGTATCCTTCTTTCTTGTCGAAGCTTTTCTCCAGTTCTATTTCCAGATCGTTGAGGAGTGCCTTTCTGCCATGGAAGGTAGCGGGGAATACGTTTTTCATGCCCATGAATTCAGCTACAAAGGGCGATGCCGGACGGTGAAAAACCTCTGTGACTCCGCCGATCTGTTCTATCCGTCCCTGGTTGATAACGGCCGCCCGGTCGGCCAGGAAGAGCGCCTCGGCAAAGTTATGGGTTACCATGAGAAATGTGTTGCCTGTCTCCTGGTGAAGCTTCTTGAGGAGCTTGCGGATCTCCTCGCGGAAGTTGGGATCCAGGGCGGAAAGGGGTTCATCCAGCAAGAGCACGGCGGGACTGACCACCAGGGCACGAGCGAGGGCAACCCGCTGGGTTTCTCCACCGCTGAGGTTGCGGACGGAGCGATTGATAATCGCCCCGAGGTTCAGCCGGTCGATGAACCAGTTCAGATTCTCCTGTGAGGTTTTGTGGTAGCGTTGACCGTAGGTGATGTTCTGGAGCACCGTCAGGTGCGGAAAGAGCGCGCAATCCTGGTAGACGATCCCCATACCGCGGCGTTCGGGGGGGATGTGGGTGACATCTATGTTTCCCACGACGATGCGACCGCTGGTCACGGGAGCGAGACCGCTGATCGCTTCCAGAACCAGAGTTTTGCCCGCTCCAGTGGGACCGAGCAGGGCAAAGAATTCTCCGTTTTCAACAGACAGGTCGATGTCCTTGATTGAGAGTCCTGGCACATCAATGCGGAGTCTCTCTAACCGGATCATGCTCTGCTCTTTTTCGGGGCGGAGACGATTCTCAGAAGGAGAAAAAGCACCAGACAGACCAGTATGAGCCAGACTGCCACCGGCTGGGAGTATTCCAGACCGTAGGCGGTGAACCGCTCGTAGATCATCACCGGTGCTATCATCGGGTGGTAGGCGACAATGACCACCGCACCGAACTCACTGATGGCCCTGGCGGTGCACATGATCAACCCCACCAGTATGCTCCGCCAGGCAAGAGGCAAGGTAACGCGAAAGAAGGTGCTGGCCATGGAGGCGCCAAGGCTTCGGGAAACCTTCTCAAGACGCACGGGAACCGCCTCGAAGCCCGCCTTGACCGTATTGACGTAAAACGGCAATCCCACAAAGGTGAGCACCGCCACGATACCGGTCACGCTCCCCATAATGCGAACCCCAAGGACGTGCATGAGCTGCCCGAGCCAGTGGTCCCTGCCCGCGAGGCTCAGCAGGGCGATTCCCACAATAGGGTGGGGGATCATGATGGGGAGATCCACCACGCTCTCGATGAACTTCTTGCCGAAGAAGTCCCTGCGCGCCAGGAGAAAAGCGAAAAGGGTGCCGAACACAAAGGAGATGAGCGCCGCCAGGCCGGAAGCGTAAACGCTGAGCCAGATGGAGTGCACCACATCCGGATCCCGGATGGTCTCGCCGAGACTGTGGAATGTGGGCTGGACGAGCATCTGGATCAAAGGCAGGAGAATAAAGGCAAGAATAACAAGGCTGCAACAGATAGCAAGCCCCAGAAAGGGATCGACCTTCTTGTGCATATCCAGACGGCCCTTTCACAGAGAGCGGCGTCTCCAGGAGGAACCTTCGATGTCCCGGGCCCCTTCCAGGTCAATCTTTGATTTCGACCAACCTTTGCAGGGATGGAGGAAGACTTTGTTTCATTTCCCGAGAGGGCACACGACAAGGGACAAAGGGAGGCTGTCCACACTGCTCCAGAATCCTCAGACCTCCATCCGGTTGGAGCACGTATTCCAGAAAGGCCAATGCAGTTTCTGGATTGGGCGCGTCATTGATGAGAGTGATCCCATACGTGCAGGATTTACCGGTACGGACAATCCAGGTTCCTGGTTTTCCTCCCGTCACCTTTACCCTGGCCTGGCTGTAGTACGTGTCGTACTGGTAGTTGCCCAGATTGATCCTGTCGGGTAGAGCTACGTAGTTCAGCCCGTGCTGAACGGCCACCGAGAGGTACTCCCAGGCGTAGTCCATGTTTGCTGTCTTGAGGAGCGAAACCAGCTCCACCGACTTGGGCCTGATGTTCTCCTCGGGGCGATTGGCGATCAGCTCCTCGTAGAGTCCCGGCTTGTTGTAGTATTTCTCTGCGAGCTGTATCACCATCAGGCTGCGGTAGCCACAGGGATCAATGTTCGGATCGGAGTGCCCCCAGAGCACTTCCGGACGGCCGAGAATTTCGTACCAGTTCTCAGCATTGATCTCTTCGGCAAACCTGCTTGTAGCGATGTATGCGAGAACCAGCTGGTTGGCGGCAAAGCGGATGTTCCAGTTCGCCTTTTTGGGAATCAGGCTCTTGTCGATGACCGCAAAATCAGCAGAGGCCATGATGTCTGCGGGCTTGTTGAGCTCCGAGATCATCCGGGCCATCTTCGTGCTGCCGCCGGTCTCCCGGAGAATGTCCACGTTGGGATGGCGCGCCTCGAATTCCTTCTCCATTGCAGCAAACGGTACCGTGAGACTGCCCGCATGGAATACAATCACCTTGCCGGTCGGCTCGGCAGCAGATTGAGGCACAACGAGTGCGAGCGAAAAGATCACAGCCAGATAGAGCGTCCGAATTCGTGCCCGGAATCTCCTCATAGCGCATTCTCCTTTTTCAGGATAGGCTGTCTTGTCCTTGACTGTAAAAAGCAGATATATCCGTCTGTTTCGCTCTGGGGAGGCCCATACTGAAACCAATTATGTCAACACTGACATAGGTTCGCACCACGTATACAAAACGGCCGGGTTGGTGTCAAGCCGCATTTGTCTGAAGCGTCTCCCCAATCCAGTCAGGTTCGGGGGCTGCGAAGCCGCCAATGCTGAGTCACCAAAGACACCGGCCGGGAGCCATCGCCGGCTCCTCCCGGTTGCAAACGGCACATTCTGCCTCTCTGTTACTCGGTGCTCTTTTCAGGGTGCTCCATGAAAGGCGCCCACTTGGCCTTTTGATCCAGCCTGGGAACCCATAGGGGTTCCCGGCTGGAGGCCTGTTTTTCCGCGAACTCGTTGGGCCAGAAATGCCCGAAGCCGCACTGAAGTTGATGACCCCCGGGGAGGTTGAACCGGGCAACAATGTCGAGTTCTTCGCCGATTTCGTCTCCGGATTCCCCTGTCCTGTCCACGTACTGTTTCGGATTGAGGTACCAGGCGTCTTTCTCCTCGGCCAACCAGAACTTGTGAAATTCTGCCTTCACATGAATCCACTTCCTGGGTCTCAGTTCAAGGTTAGCCTGAGCGTCTTCTAGATTCCTCCAGTGGAACAGGTTCATCCTGCCGTACATTTTATCCCGCGCCCCGAATGCCCCGTCGAACGTTTCATAATCGTCGTCCTTTGGGTCGTCGTCTCCGGAGGCAAAGCTGTATTCAAGGCTCACACGGGGTTTTAGGGTCATTTCTTTAAAGGTATAGGCAAGGAGAACGTGATAGCCGTATGCTTTGATATCGTCATGAGACCAGTCGCCTCGTTGAGCTATAAATGTAGCGTCAGCGTCAAAACCTACAAAAAAGTTTCCTGTACTGAGAGATTGAACCAGGGAGAGCGGGGCTCAAGATAAATCCTGCTACCTTACACCGCGAAAGCGGCCCCAGAAGCCGGAAGGCATAAAGAGGACGGCCAGAATGATCACCACCCCATAGAGAAACTCATGGCCTGCCGGAAGCAGCGGGTGGAAGACAAATTGATCGAGGGGATAGAGCAGGAGCGCTGCCAGAGCCGGCCCGAGAATGGTGAACCGGCCCCCGCAAATGGCAAGAATCATGGGTATGGCGGAAAAATGGAGGCCATAGGCCAGGGCAGGTTCAATGTAGCGCGTAAGGTGCACGTAGCAGGCACCGGTGATTCCGGTGAACAAGGCGCTCAAAAGCAGCGATCCGAGACGATAGCTTTGTACGTGAATTCCTACGGACTGAGCGGCTACCTCTTCCTCCCGGATGGCCTGGAGGGCCAGACCGAGGTTGGATCGAAAAAGCACTGCCACCAGCAGGGTTAATCCGAGGCTGTAGAGGAGAATGAGGTAGTAGGAAGCCACCGTGCTGGCGCCGATGTCCAGGTGCCATGAGCCCAGGTGCAGGCTGGGAAGGCCGGGCAGGCCCACCAGTCCCAGGGAACCGCGGGTGAGCCCTTCCCAATTGTCCGTGAGTACCTTGGGGATTTCCACGAAGGCCAGGGTCGCCAGGGCAAAGTAAGCACCCCGGAGCCGCAGACAAACGAGGCCCATGACCAGGCCGACTCCAGTGGCCATAAGGCCTCCGAGAGGAATGGTGATCCACGGCGTGAGTACTTGATTGAGGCTGAGCAGGGCGGAGCCGTAGGCACCGACGCCGAAAAACGCAGCATGGCCAAGGGATATGAGACCACTCACTCCGAGAGTGTTCCAGGCGAGGGCCAGGCTCGCCAGGAGCAAGGCATGGGTGAATACCTGCAAGATGTAGTCGTTGCACCCAGATACTATCGGAAGTGCCAGCAGCAGAATCAGACCCAGAACGAGAGCGATTCCGGCGAGCGGCACATTTTTGCCCTGCGCGCCTGTGCCCTGAGCCTTGCTCATGGTTCCTCTTTTCCGAGAATGCCATGGGGTTTTACCGCCAGGATGGTGAGCAGCATGACGGCGCTCACCATTTCTCGCCAGCTGGAGCCCCAAAGCACCACCGCCATGGATTCCGCCAGCCCCAGAATCCAGCCGCCCAGTACCAGACTGCGCATCCGGCCAACTCCGGCAAAGATGGTAATGGTAATAGCCAGCAGGGTGGCTTCCACTCCGGCGGTCGGGTAGAGGTAGTGGGTACACCCGTAAAGGGGGCCTGCCAGACCCATGAGCAGAGCCCCCAAGCTGAAAGCGAGAATTCCCATTGCCGACACATTGATACCTGCCAGGGCGGCTGCTTCTCTGTCCTGGATCGTAGCTCGCAGTGCTTTGCCCAGATACGTACGCCGCATGAGCAGGTAGAGGAGTCCGATGACCGCAAGTGACAGCACGAGCAGGGTGAGCTGGCCGTAACTGAGATAGAAGCTATGAAAGTGAACTCTCTGGGTGAGCGACTGGAGGCGAATGAGACGATAGTCTCCCGAGAAGCAAAACAGCATCCCGTTCTGGAGCAAAATGGCCACTCCGAAGCTTACCACGATGGAGTTCAACTCCAGAGGCTCTCGCAACAGAGCGAAGAGGCGTCGCAAGAGGAGGCAGCCTATGAGCGTCACCACAAACGCAGCAGGAAAGGTGAAAAGGAGAGACAGTCCCATCTCCTTCCAGAGCCAGTAGGCCACGTAGCCGGCGAGAACCAGAAGTTCACCGTGAGCCAGGTTGAAGCTCCGGGTTACCCCGAAGATCAAGGCAAATCCC
>JBKHJD010000105.1:0-7448 GCA_046538315.1 Syntrophobacteria bacterium | reverse complement strand
CAGCACGCCGGCGTGGATCATACTCACCGAGGTGGGCGCGGCGACATGACCCACGGGTGACCAGGTGTGGAAGGGCCATACACCCGCAAGGATGCCGAACCCCAGGTACAGCAAGATAAAGGCGAATTTCTGCTGGAAAGGCGTAAAAACCCCAGGCTGCATGAGGGCCATGATATCAAAGGTATTGAGTCCCGAATTAACATAGAGGTAGAGAATCCCCGGCAGGATAAGGGCGCTGCCTGCCAGCAGGTAGAGGGTCAGCTTCATTGCGCCGTATTCCTTGCGGGTGCTGCCCCAGATGGCGATGAGGGGATACATGGGAAAGAGGGACACATCGTACCAGACGAAGATGAAAAAAAGATCCATGCTCATAAAGACGCCGAACACGCCGGCGACCAGGAGGAACGTCAGGGCAAAGAACTCTTTGACCCTGGTTTCCAGTTCCCACATGGTGAGCACGCCGGTGAAGAGGACGATTCCGGTGAGCAGCAGCATGGGCAGGTTGAAGCCGTCGGCGGCATTGAAATAGTATATGCCCATGGACTCCACCCACAGGATCTTTTCTACGAACTGGAGGCCGCCCTGCGCCTTGTCAAAAGCGAGGAACAGGTAAATAGAAAGCACCAGGGGGATCCCGGCAAAAAACAGGCTCACCCACTTGATCAGCATCTTGCGCTCATCAGGGATAAAGAGGATCACCAGCAGCCCCACCACACAACTCAGCAGTATGGCGGATAGATAGGGGAAATTGGCAAACTCCAGGCTCATGTGTTTCTCACCCTACACAAAGAAGAAGTAGATTGCCACAAGGGCCAGAATGGCGAACATCACCATCAGGTTGTATTGCAGCATCCCGGACTGCAGGAAGGAGAGTATCCTGCCGCCGCCTATGGTCCCCCGGCATATGCCGTCGATGCCGCCGTCGATCACCCGGCGATCGTTCCTGGTAAAAAGATTGGAAAACGTTCCGTAGATGACGTAGTCCAGAAAAAGCCGGTAGAAGTGGTCAATGTACCAGCGCTCGGCAAAGAGTGTCCTGAGAGGCGGAATCCGCTCCACAAAACCCACCTGCGACGAACCCTTTCTCCCAAACTCAAACCAGGCCAAAACCACCCCGCTCAGGGCCAGACCCACAGCCACGTAAAGCAGCCAGGCGTGGTGATCCCCGTGCCCCGCAGCAGATTCATGATGGCCCACCAGGAAATCTCTCAGGGGGGTATGGAAGAACCCCAGCAGCAGTGTGATAGTGGTCAGAATGATCAGGGGCCAGGCCATCACCCAGTACAGGCCGGCGTGGTGGGAACCGGGGTCGTGTCCCGGAGCATGGCCGCCGTGGGCCTCATGGCGGACCTCTTCAATTGTCTTCGGAAAAACAATGATAAAGATAAGCCGGAACGCATAGTAGGCGGTCAGAAACGCGCCCAGCAGCCCGGCGGCGAGCCAGATCTGGTTGTGCTGGCCTGCAAGCACTCCCATGATCGCCTCCTTGCTGAAAAAGCCGGAAAGGGGCGGCAGTCCCGACAGAGCGGCCGCAGCCAGAGTCATGCAGACCATGGGGATCTTCAGGCCCCGTCCTCCCTGTCTGCCTATGAAAAACATGTCGTTGGTTTCGTACTCGTGGATTAAAACCCCGGAGCAGAGAAACAGCAGGGCCTTGAACCCCGCATGGGTGGTAAGGTGAAAGGTTCCAGCAAAGTAACCGCCTGCTGCCAGGCCCATGATCATAAAACCGAGCTGGCTCACTGTGGAGTAGGCCCACACCTGCTTGATATCCCGGGTAACCATGGCCATTGTCGAGGCCAGCAACATGGTGATCGTGCCTATGGCCAGACAGAAGGTCATGGCGTCAGCCGAATGACTGAAAAACGGAAACAGGCGGCCAAACATGTAGACCCCGGCCGCCACCATTGTGGCCGAGTGGAGCAGGGCGCTCACCGGCGTGGGGCCTTCCATGGCGTCCGGCAGCCACGTAAGCAAAGGAAACTGGGCGCTCTTGCCGGCCACGCCGCCGAAGATCAAAACAGCGGCAACGGTGATGAGAAGCGGTGACATGTGCTCGGTAACCGCCGGGCTGTTCATCTCCAGAACATCCAGGTTGCCCAGATTGAGCAGAACCAGCAACAGACCGAGGAAAAAGGCAACGTCGCCGAAACGGGTCATGACAAATGCCTTTTTCCCCGCCTCGGAGGCAACAAATTTGTCGTACCAGAACCCGATGAGCAGGTATGAGGCCAATCCCACAAGTTCCCAGAAGATATAGAGCTGGAGCATGGTGGGGGAGATACTCATGGTCATCATCGCCCAGGCAAAGAGAGACTGGAAGGCGTAGTAGCGGGAAAATCCCGGATCGCCCGCCATGTAGCCGAGAGAATAGACCTGGACCAGAAAACTGATCACCGCCACGATGGTAAGCATGAGCAGGCTGTGGGGATCCAGGAGAAAGCCGAAAGGAATGAAAAAATCCCCGGAGATAAGCCACTTGGCGGTATACTGTATGGGATGCTCCATGTGCATGTGCCCGCCGAGCAGGAAAATGGCACAGCCCAGCGAGATAGTCACAGCGGCAATAGAAATGGCGGCCGAGAGCCTGGGGCGGGCCCTGGTAAAGACCATAATCACCGCAAAGGCGACAAAGGGCAGTAGGGCTCCAACCGCCGTTGCCACCAGGGTCGGGTCATGCAGCCACGAGGAGGTCATGTTTACCCCCGTAATTCTTGCGCCCGTTCAATGTCGATGGAGCGCATCCTGCGAAACAGCGCCACGATAATACTCAGAGCAATGGCCGCTTCAGCGGCGGCAATACCCATAATGAACAGGGTGTAAATCTGGCCGATGATGGGATCCGGAGCCAGAAACCGGTTGAACGCCATGAAGTTGATGCTGGCAGCATTGAGCATGAGCTCGATGGCGATGAGCATGCCGATCAGGGACCGGCGCAGGAACACGCCGGAAACCCCCAGGCTGAAAAGCAAGGCCGCGATAAAAAGATAGGTGTAGAGACTGTTCACGATGGCCTCCTGCGGGCATACCCGGAGATTATGATAGCGCCCAGAATCGCCACCAGGAGCACCAGAGAGATCGCCTCAAAAACCAGGTCATAGTGGGTGAGCAGGTAGGTACCCAGGGTGGTGACGGACCAGTCGCTGCTGCGCACGAGCGCCGGTTTCCAGGCCGTGCGGAAAACCGTGGCGCTCATCATGACAAATACCAGCACGCCCACCCCAAAAGCGAGGCCCACTTTGGACAGACGGCGTTTGGGCAGCCCGAGGTGGAGCGGTCTGGACAGCATGATGGCGAAAACAATGGATATGCAGATTGCACCTACATAGATGAGCAGCTCCATCAAAGCGATGAAGGGGCTTCCCAGGTAGAGAAAGAGACCTGCCACCCCGGTGAGGCAAAGGGCGAGGCCCAAAACGTTGTAGAGAATGTTGCGGGGACATACCGCGATGAGCGCCCCGGCAAAGGTGAGGACCACCACAGCGGCGAAACCCACCTGGGCCACCGTGTGAGGGTGGAATAGGTCCTGAACCGTGTTCATGCTGATTCCTCCAACCGCTGAACCAGGTCTATCACCCCTTCCCAGCGGCACGCGTGCGCCAGTTCGTACTCCTGGGAAAACATAAGGGTCTGAGTGGGACAGTTCTCCACGCACAGGCCGCAGAGACTGCAGTGGGAAAAATCGATGAAGTACAGAGTGGCACGCTTCTCGTCATGGGCGCGCACCTTCTCCCCCTGCACCTTGATCACGTTGGTGGGACACAGGCGCATGCAGGTGCCGCAGGCCACGCAGTGGTGGCTCCCGGTCTCGGGAAAGCGCTTGAACTCGATGTGTCCCCGGTAGCTGGGGCTCATCTGCAGCTGCTTTCGCGGATATTGCACGGTGACTACAGGCCGGTAAATGCGTCGAATGGTGACCAGCATGCCTGCGATGAGGCTCCAGCCCCCCACCAGGATCTCTTTGAGCATGTTCATGGGATAGTCAGCTCCACAGCTCCGTTTCGCGGTCGGCAGTTTTTCCCTTCAGGCCTCGGGGAACCAGGGAACCGGCCCTGCACTGCGGAGGGGGCCCGATACTCCGCTCGTTTGCTTGCTGCGTCGCGTCAGTTGCTTGTGGTCAGTTGTCCGTTGCAAATATGTAACAATCTGGCAATTTCCTATGATCCTGCGCTCTTTTCTGCCACCTGTTATGAAATGCAGCTGCTACCGACTACTAACTGCTGACAATGGAAACGACCGATTTCTCGGTTTCATTCAACGCACCAGTTTCAAGATGCCGGCATAGACAACCAGATGGATAAGTGCCGCCGGGATCATCACTTTCCAGGAGAAGTTCATGAGCTGATCGAATCGCAGCCGAGGAAAGGTCCAGCGCACCCACATGATGCAGAAGATGAGCGCATAGGTCTTGAGGAAAAACCACACCCAACCGGGCAAAAACGGCCCCTTCCAACCGCCGAAGAACAGGGTGGTGGCCACTGCAGCGACGATCAGGATGTTGGAGTATTCTGCCAGAAAGAACAGGGCAAATCGCATGCCGGTGTATTCGGTATGGAAGCCCGCGACCAGCTCGGACTCCGCCTCGGGTATATCAAAGGGCGCGCGGTTGGTCTCGGCCGTAGCACAGATCAGGTAAATAAGAGCCGCGACGGGCATCCAGAAGACGTTCCAGACCCTGGACTGGGCCTCTACAATGGCGGACATCTGAAAGCTGTTGCACCAGAGCAGCACACTCAGAACACTCAGCAGCAGAGGAATTTCATAGGCCACGTTCTGGGCCACCGAGCGGACGGCGCCGAGAAGGGAGTACTTGTTGTTGGAGGCCCAGCCTCCCATGAGAATAGCCAGTACATTAAAGGTGGAGAAGGCGAAGATCACCAGCAGCCCGACATTCACGTCCCGTACCTGCAAACGCTCGCTGAAAGGGATGACCACCAGGCTCACGAGTACCGGCAAGAAGATAAGGATGGGGGCCAGGACATAGAGCTTGCGATCCACATGCTTTGGAGTGATGAGCTCCTTGCTCACCAGCTTGATCCCGTCAACGATGGTCTGGAAAATGCCGAAGGGCCCGACCTCCTTGGGTCCAATGCGTAACTGGATGTGGCCAGCAACCTTGCGCTCAAGCCAGACAAGAAACAGGGCGTTGACCTGCACCAGGCCGACAATGGCCACTATCCCCACAACGATCCGTGCCAGGTCGGGACCGAGCGCATTCACCAGGTTTTGCCATGCGGCGGTCATATTCACCTCCCTCGCGCGCGGATCGCGAGGCGCCAGGGTTTTCTCAAAACCGGTTACCGGCGAGACCTGCGTCTCCGTCTTACCGGTCCACCTCGGGCACTACAATATCGATGCTACCCAGAATGGAGATGGTGTCCGCCACCAGTGTTCCGGGCAGTAGATCAGTGAGCACTTGCAGATTGCCGAACGACGGCACCCGCGCCCTGAGCCGGTAGGGAAACTCGGTACCGTCGCTGACTATATAGAAACCCGCAGCCCCCCGGGCAGACTCAAATGCAAAGTAGTAGTCGCCCCTGGGAGGCCTGATTTTTACCGGAACCGGCGCTTTTACCGGCCCTTCAGGCAGCCGGTCCAGGGCCTGCTCCACAATCCGCAGGCTCTGCTCCATTTCTTGCAGCCGGACCTTGTACCGATCCATAGCATCGCCGGTGGTACCGGTTGGAATCTCGAAGTCCATCTCGGGATACACCGAATAGGGCTCCGCCTTGCGGATGTCATAAGGCACACCTGCCCCTCGCAGGATCGGCCCGGTGCAACCGAAGCGAAGGGCCATTTCCCGATTGATCACCCCCACACTTCTCGTGCGGTTGATGAAAATAACGTTCTTGGTGACCAGGTTGTCATAGTCATCCCAGCGGCTGCGAAGCCTCCGGATGAACTGGCGCGTATCATCTATGAACTTTTCGTCGATGTCCTTGGCCACGCCCCCGAAGCGACAGTAGCTGTAAGTCAGCCGGGAGCCACTGACCCGATCCAGAATGTCAATGATGTTCTCGCGATCATCGAAGGCGTAGAGAAAGGGGGTGAAGCCCCCCAGGTCCATGACGAAGGTGCCGAACCAGAGCAGGTGACTTGAGATGCGGTTGAGCTCGGCGCAAATTACCCGAATATACTCGGCCCGGGGGGGCACCTCGATACCGGCCATCTTCTCAACCACAGACACATACCCGTGATTGAAGAGCAGGCCGGAAAGGTAATCTATTCGGGAGGGATTCGGGAGGAATTGCTCATAGAGGTGGCTTTCTGCCATCTTCTCATGTCCGCGATGCCCGTAGCCGATGACCGGGTCCGCCTGGACGATGTACTCCCCGTCAAGTTTGAGAAAAAGCCGTAGAACCCCATGGGTGCTGGGATGCTGGGGCCCCAGGTTCAAGAAAAAGGTCTGCTCGGTAATGGGTTCAAGCTGTTGGGTCGCCATAGATCTCTTCCGTCCTCCTGAAAGCGTGTACCTTGCCGAAATCCTTCAGGAGCGGATGAAAGTCTGCGTCATCCGGGAGAAGAATGCGACGTAGATCCGGGTGGTTCTCGAAGCGGATGCCGAACATATCGAAGACTTCTCTTTCGTGCCACAAAGCAGCGTTATAGAAGCTGCTGATACTGGGCAGCGACTGTTCTCTCGTTCCTTGTACCCGCACCTGCACCCGAGACGCTGCACCAGCGTAGGTGAACTGGTAGATGACCTGGAGACCGTTGCTAAAGTCCACCGCCGTAATTGATTCCAGAAAGAGATCGGCCTCCCTTGCTGCTGCGGCCATGGCCTCCACCTGCTCAGGCCTGACCCTCACCTCGAGATGAAACCCGCATTTATCATAGTCCCGCGGCAAGAGGGCTTCCGCCTCAACGACTTTTGACAGCTCTTCTTTTAAATCTTCTAAAGACATTGCGCTTCTCGCCTTTCGTGATCTGGTCCTCCAGAAGGAGGAGGCCCTGAATGAGACCTTCCGGTCGGGGTGGACACCCCGGGACGTAAACATCCACGGGGACGATAAGGTCCGCTCCGGGAACAATGGCATACTGGCCCTCGTACTCGAAAGGTCCTCCGGAAATGGCGCAGTTTCCCATGGCAATGCACCATTTGGGAGCCGGCATCTGCTCCCAGAGGGTAACGATGGTGGGGGCCATTTTCTTGGAGATGGTCCCGGCAACAATCATCAGATCCGATTGCCGGGGAGAGGGACGGAAAACGCCGGCTCCGAATCGGTCCAGATCAAAACGAGCAGCGCCGGCTGCCATCATCTCGATGGCGCAGCAGGCCAGGCCGAAGGTCATGGGCCAGAGCGAGTTGGCCCGACAGATGTTGAGAATTTGTTCGAGAACAGCCAGCCGGATTATCGGCCCTGGAGCTAGCTCCTTCTCTGCCAATTGAACACTCCTTTGCGCCAGGCGTAGACGATGGCCAGGGAGAGGATGCTCAGGAAAATGGC
>JBKHJD010000104.1:0-7465 GCA_046538315.1 Syntrophobacteria bacterium | reverse complement strand
GGGAAACCCTGGAGAAGCGGCATTTTCCCGGAAGCAAACAGGGTACGCCCGGAAGGCGACCCACAAAAGCTCATGGTCGTAAAAGATCTCTCCTGAGCGCCGCCGGCTCACTCCAGGGAGAATCTTGCCGGCACTTTGGCAGGGGACTGAATCGCCTGTCCAAAATCCGGCTTGAGGAGGCGAAAAGGCGGATGACGAGTTTCATTGCTCCTCCCCTCGCACAAATCCACAAGCCTTGAGATATTCATAAACATCACTGTCCACTTTCTCCTCTATGGCTCGCTCCAACTCGGCGCTGTCCAAATTGGGGTAACGCTTCTGCAAAAGGCGCTGGTTGTAAAGGATACTCCTGGACATGGAATCGCGCACCAGGGTGCCTTCCTTGATTTGGTACTCGAATCTGACTCGAATGGGTACTTTCACACTTTCGAAACCCAAATCAAGGAAGTAGTAAACCACCTTTTTTTCCACAACCCAGACCATCCGGACAGAGCCCCCCTCTTACCGCCGCCGGCACCGGTTGCTCTATTTTCATGCCTTCACATCAAGTCTCTGCTTCTCCTTTGCCGGCGCCTCCCGGAGCATCACGATTTGCGAGCCGCCGCCTGATTGCCAGTACAGAGACCACGAGCAGCAGCACCAGGACCGCCAGAACAGTGAAGCTCGCCATCCCCGGTTCACGGACAGCCACTTCCAGCCGGTCTTCCAGAACGGTTATGGCAAGAACTCCGGGGGCCATCCCGATCGTTGTTCCCAGGAAAAAATCCCGAAACCGTATGTGCGATGCCCCGGCGACCATACTGGCAATCGCGAAATGAGCAACAGGCACCAGGCGTACAGTTGCCATGGTGATAACGCCGTGGTTTGCAAGTCGGCGGCTCAGGCGATTCAGCCGTGTGCCCGCCAACCGGCGGACTGTGTCCCGCCCGAGAAGGCGGCCTACACCATAGGTAAGCATTGCGCCAGATAAACACCCTACCATGGAAAGGATAAACCCGGCCACGGGCCCGAAGATGAAGGCGGTTGCAGCAACCATGAAGGTCACCGGAATCAGGAGCAGGTTGCCGACCAGGTAGGCGCCGATAACTACCAACGGCGCCGCCGGGTGGTAGGTAAGATGACCCGCCCAGGCAGCGATTGCCTTCACGTCGAGCCAGTCCCCGAGTGGTGTCCACTGCCAGCTGGAGGCAAGAGCCAGCACAGCCAACAGGATAATGGCAATGCGCCGGAAGGGTCTCCTGTCCTCCGGCACCTCCTCGGATATAAACTGCTCGATGAACTTTTCCGGGGCCATGGGCTTTTCGGGATCGATAACGGTAGAGTCAGGAATCAGGTTGTCTACCCACTCCGGCACGTCAGCGTGCAGAGGCTTCAGCGTGCGTTCCGAGCCGCACAGCCTGTCCACTGCAGCAATGAGCGATCCTCTGGCGGCAATCTCTTTCGCGACATGATGGGGGGCAACACCGAGGTGCTCAGCCAGGAGGCGATTGCGGGCATACGCAATCGCCTCTTCGATCCGCGGCTCTCCGGCCTCTATGCAAATGTCACACTCGGTGTCAAAGCCCATGGAACGATTGCTGAGGTTCGAGGATCCTACCCGCACCAGTTTGTCGTCGATCACCAGCACCTTGGAATGCACGTTGACGGATTCTTCATCTAGACCAGGCACCACGGGATAGAACACCCGCAGGCGGTTGTAGTGGTCCTCTTCACGCAGCCGCCTGAGCGGTCGGGCGCGAAAAATGCCCATAGTGGATTCTTCCAGCCAGACGGAGCACCGGCGGGGCAAAACTATGACGACCTCCGGACCGCTCCGTTTACGAAGCTGCGAGGCGAGAGCCTCGCAGAAAGTTGCCGATGTCAGATACTGATTTTCAACATAGATGAACCGGTGGGCAGCAAAAATGGCATCGCGATAGAGGGATTCCACCTCGCGCACCTCCTTGCTGCCCCTGTATGCCGGTTCTGTACGCGCTATGGCCACCCGAACATCTTCCATATCGGGAACAAGCTCTGAAGGCCATGGATCTCTCCGGCCCCTCGTCGAAGGGCGGAGGCAACGCCCGGTTGCCCGGCGCCACCGTTCCCGGACCAGGTCGCCCAGCGTCGCGGCAGCCGGGCCGTCAACCGCCATCTGGACGTCGTGATGCGGGGGATACCTTCGGCCGGAAGGGTCTTCCCGGCGCGGATCACTCGCGGAGTGCGCCGGTGTATCCCACCGGTCCGTAGCCAGATCTATCCCCCCGACGAAAGCAATCGCATCATCCACAACCACAATCTTCTGGTGATGACACGCACCGACAGGGTGATTGCTGTCCAGGCGGAAGTGGATTCGCCGGTGCGTCCGCCAGCGAAGTTTGAAAACAGGCAACAGTTCCCGCTCCAGAGCGTAGATCATGGCAAAATCCCAGATCAGCACATGGGCGTGCAAGCCGGGCCGCCGGGAAACCACGGCATTGAGGAAGTCGCCGAGCGCCACCGGCAGATCATGTGCCCGGTCATCGCGCACAAGGCGAAGGCGGCTGTCCATGTCCCAGCCGACAATGAGAATGGAATGCCTGGCCCTTTCTACAGCGGCTCTGAAAGCGGCGAAGTAGGAGGCGGCATCGATGAGTAAAGCTGCACGCGCGGCCGGCGCTATGCGCCAGCAATTTCTTCCTTCGACAAGGATATTTTCGCTGCCGTTTGCTGCCGCCATATGCCTACCTGATGAATGCCTGGCGCAGGAAGGCTACATAACTCGTCCTGCCGGCAGGTTCAAGCCCATAGTTGGCCGGCGGGCGAATGAATTATTGCATAAAGCCGGAAGTATCCTTCGAGAGTTGTCTCTACTTCTTCGGTCTGACCTCCAGGTAGTAATGAACTGACCCAGCGAGCCCTGTTTAATTTCCCGGAGGGAACCCTATTATACAGGGCGAGCGCATTCGCCGGGGTTAGCGGACATGATCAATCGGGGTAATTCCTTGAGTCGAATCCCGCTCGAACGGGAAATACGGTGAGCCTACAGCCTGCTCTCCACGGCGCTGACCTTTTCCTGGATGCGATTCGCGATGCCCTTCCTGTAGTCCGCTTTGATGGTCAGATATATCCTGTTGCAATCTTTCTCCAGCTCCTCGAAACAGCGCGTCAGTGTCGGCATGACGGTCTGCCACTCACCCTCGATCGTCGTACCCATGGGACCGAGGCTATAAGCCAATCCGCTGTCTCTTATTATTTTCACCACCCTGGTCACGTACTCACCAACGCTTTCCCCTTTGTCCGTAGGAAAAATGGAAAAATCGACGAGTATGCCCATTAGCATTTCCTTTCCTTCATTGAAGAGCAACAAATTTCTAAACTACGATCACCGAGTTATCAGTCCCATAGGGGCTTTTCACATATTTGTCGGCATTCCAATCGTTCTCCCAACTATTCTCATCGATGAGATAACGAAATTGATATTCACTACCCGGCTGAAGCTCCAGCGTTATGGCGAAATCTTTGTTCTTCATCTTTTTCATCGGATTGGCATAAATATTCCAATCGTTGAAATCACCGACGATAGATACCGTTTTTGCATCGGGTGCAGCTATGCTCGGCAGCCTGAATGTTACCTTACATACGTTTTTCCCCTTCATATACTCTTTTTTAATTCCCACAGGGGTCGTAACTGTTTTCGTGGTTGCTGCCTTTTTGGTGGTTTTCTTTTTCGCCGCAGTTTTTGTCGTCCTGGCTGTAGCTTTTTCTTGATTTCTTTTTGCCATTTTGTATCTCCTCTGCATCCATTGATGTGAAAAAACACTATCCTTCTTTGCACTATAGAAGAACACCGCCCGGAGGTCAAGCAAGGCAACGGTGATTTCTACCATTGTTCCCAAGCGGTTGCCAGCACGGATTATTTCGTATAGGCTAAAATGGTTTTTTGGGAAGAGGCCTGAAATCACCAAGGCAGTGGAGCGCTTGCACACAAGGTGAATGCAGCTTGCGCGCAGCAGAAAAGAGGCTCGGTGTCAATCAATGCAGACGCTCATCAGAACAATCGAAGCCGTTGAAAAAACCGTCCCCCTTCTCACTGTGGCTTCATATAACATTCGCCGCTGCGTCGGCACGGACGGCCGCCGTGATCCCGAGCGCACCGTGCAGGTTCTCAGGGAACTTGATGTCCAGGTTATCGGCCTTCAGGAAGTCCATTGGAAAAGCTCCGACATGGACTTCATGGCAAAGGCCGCGGGGCTTGCTGCAATCCCCGGACCTACCATGCAGCGCAGCCCGGGATTTTATGGCAACGTCCTTCTCACCGGCTGCCGGGTAAATGCCGTTCGTCGGCTGGATCTGACAGTGCCTGGAAAAGAGCCGCGGGGTGGCATTGACGCTACTCTGGACGTACAGGGGATCAGCCTCCGGATCATCGCAACCCACCTCGGACTCAGGACTTCTGAGCGGAGATATCAACTGGGGCGTTTGCTGAACGCCCTTGACAGCGGAAACGAGGAGCTCACGGTGTTGCTCGGCGACATCAATGAATGGTTTCCCCTGAGCCGAACGCTACGTCCTCTCCACACCCGCCTCGGGAGACCACCAGCACTGCCTACCTTTCCTTCCTGGTTTCCCTTGCTGCCGCTCGACCGCATCTGGGTACAACCCAGGGAGGCGCTGGCAAACCTCTGTGTCCACAGGACCCCACTAGCGCGAGTCGCCTCAGACCACCTGCCGTTGAAGGCGCATATCGCCGTCCACTAGCAAACCCTTCCTATGCGGCGGTTTGGGGGTCGGCCTCGGATTCCCCTGTCTCATCCTCCCCGGTTGATTCCAGGATGCGATCAACTTCCTGGTTTTCCAGGGTTTCATGCTCGATGAGGGCAGCCGCAAGCGCGTCCAGCTTTTCACGGTCGCCTTTTATCAATTCAGTCGCCTTGTTTTCCATATCGGTGACAATCGTTCGTATTTCCTCGTCGATAAGCCGTCCGGTTTCCTCGCTGAAATCCTTCGGTTCCGATATTTCTCGTCCCAGGAAAGGGTGATGGTCACCCTGGCGAAAGGTGACCGGCCCGAGCTTTTCACTCATCCCCCACTGGCACACCATGCGACGCGCCAGTTGGGTCGCCTGCTTGAGATCCTCGCCCGCACCCGAGGTAACGTCATCGAGTACCAGTTTCTCTGCCGTTCGCCCGCCAAGCAAAATCGCTATGCGATTGAGAAGATACTGGCGGCTGAGGTTGTGGCGATCCTCTTCCGGTAATTGCTCCGTCGCCCCCAGAGCCTTGCCGCGAGGTATTATGCTCACTTTTTTCAAGGGATCCGCACCGGGCAGCAACTTGGCCATCAGGGTATGACCCGCCTCATGGTAGGCGATAATCCTTTTTTCTTCATCGTTGATGAGCTCCTCCCGTTCAATTCCCAGTCGGATCTTGTCAACACCGCGATCGAAATCTTCCGCTTCCACTTTCTCCTTTCCCTCCCGTCCCGCAAGGAGGGCAGCTTCGTTGACCAGATTTTCCAGGTCCGCGCCGGAAAAACCCGCCGTCATGCCCGCAACCAGTTCCAGCTCCACATCCTCCCCCAGGGGAACATCCCGGGTATGAATCTCGAGAATCTCCTTGCGAGCTTTCTTCTGGGGGAGCTCGAGCACTACCCGGCGATCAAAGCGCCCCGGTCTGACCAGGGCTGGATCCAGTACATCCGGCCGGTTGGTTGCAGCCAGAACAACCACAGACTGGTGAGGGGCAAAACCATCCATTTCTGCGAGGATCTGGTTCAAGGTCTGCTCCCGCTCGTCATGGCCGCCTCCCAGACCTGTCCCCCTCACACGCCCAATGGAATCCAACTCGTCGATAAAAATGATGGCCGGTGCCTCCCTCTTGGCTTTCTCGAACATATCCCTGACTCTGGAAGCACCGACACCCACAAACATCTCGATGAACTCGGAGCCGCTGATGCTGTAAAAGGGAACATCGGCCTCTCCCGCCGCGGCCCGGGCCATGAGGGTCTTACCCGTACCCGGAGGACCCACAAGGAGAATCCCCTTGGGCAGATCCCCCCCCAGGGTCTTGTACCTCGACGGTTCCTTGAGGTATTCGACAATCTCCGAAAGCTCCTTCTTTGCATTCGGAAGGCCGGCGATGTCTGTGAAGGTAACATTACTGGTCGACCTCTGGTAGAGCCTGGCCTTGGATTTGCCGAATCCGAACGGGCCGCCTCCCCCTCGCGTTGCTCCCATACGCTGCTGGAACTTCCTGGTGCTCCAGACGATAAGACCGATGATGAGAATCCAGGGAAGGAGGGTGATGAGCAAAGTCCCAAGCCATGATCTTTCATCCGATTTTGCATGGATGGTTACCCCTTTGTCTTCAAGGAGCTGCATCAGTTCAGGATCGTCGAAAGAGGGCAGAACAGTGGTAAAGTGCTTGACCTCTGCCAGGCTTCCCTCTGTACCGGCTTCGATTTTCTCCTTGAAGGCTCCTGTAACCTTTTGCCCTTCTACGGTGATGTCCGAGACGTTTGCTTGTTTCACCTGTTTCTTGAACTCGGTGTAGGAGACCTTTCTGGTTTCAGGCATATTGAGTGGCCTGAAAAGCAAGAAGAACATCGGCGCCAATATGAGAAGCCACAGAAGCATCCTTGCAAGCTTCTTCCCTCGATCTTGAAGCTGCAACCTGTTTTTCCAATCACCGGTCATAGTTCCATCCTTTTCTACCGGGTATATCTCTGAATCTATTCTACATTGAATTCTTGTACAATACTATGTCAGCGATAACAAAACCCAGATTCAGAAAGAAACCGAAGGCAAAGGCGTGATGATAGCCGACAGGGAAATCGTCCTGCTTCTCTGCCATGGATAACCCCTTTACTACCTCCAATATATCGGTATCTGTACGCGCCCATGGTATCATCTGTGTCCCGGTGTCAGCTGTTGAACAGACCATACTAAAAAGATATGATGTTCAGTTATAAAATGCAAACCTCCAAAAAAATTCCCGGCGGAGAAAGCAATGTTGACGAGAAAAACGCACGCGAAGGTCTATCAGCAGGAACTTTCAAAAAGTGAATGCGACAAACTCGAGGAACTGGCCGGGCAAAAGGCCACCTCTGTGCACGAGGTGCTTTTGAAAGCCCTTGGAGAATATCTGCAACACTGGCAACCAGGAACCGATGTGGATGTTGAAGGCGTAGCCACGGCTGATGGGAGCATGCGGCTCTACCTGTGGATTCCCTATGACAGGTACGATGAGCTTTGCCGGGAGACCAGAAAAAGGGGCCTCTACGTTCAGGAGCTGGTCCTGGAAGCGCTGGGGCGCTATGCCGAAAGACATCCCCGGATTAGCAATTCCGGGATGTGAGATGCGAGATAGTCGGTAGTTCCCTGCCTTGACCCATCGCTAGTTTCCCTGTAGCATAACGGGATAGGGTAAGCTCAACCGGACACATTCAGAATGAACTCAGACAGGGTCTAATAAAACCCTGAGCCGTTACTTATGAAAGCCGACAC
>JBKHJD010000103.1:0-7466 GCA_046538315.1 Syntrophobacteria bacterium | reverse complement strand
GAAAGAGAGTGTATCCTGGCACCCCGAGACCCCAGAACGCCTGATGGCCCCCATTGATCGCGACGACCCTGTGGGGCAGGCAATCATTACCGTCGAGGACAGGGTGCTCAAGAGCATGCCGCTCGTCGCCGACCGGGAAATTCCGCGTGCCGGCGTTTTCAAGCGTTCTGTTCATACCGTTGCCCTCCTGAGCATCGATCACGGAAAGGGGCTTCTCGTAGGCGTACTTCTTATTGGCGGGGTAGCAGGGTTGCTCCTGTATATGAAAAGGAAACAGTCACGCCCGAAGCATAGACGCAGGCAGTAAAAAAGCAGGGGTCCGCCATGGGACTCAAAAAGTATCTGGGTATAGAGCGTCGCCGCCATTCCCGTTATCAGGCGGGAGTTGAAATGGTATTCCGCATCTGGGATGCCGCCAAACAGGAGCCACGCACCCCCATAGTCCAGGGGCGACTTACTGACATATCTCTGGAAGGGGCCCGCCTTCAAACCAACAAGACCTTGATTGAAGGCCACCATATTTTGCTTAACAACGACCCGGAAGGCAAAACGCCTCTCGTCCTCGGCCTGCCTTCATCACCGGAAGGAGAGCAGTGGAACCTCAAGGCCCAGGTTCTCTGGTACAATAAAGTTGAGACCGCAAGGCGATACCAGTTCGATGTAGGTCTCAGGTTCGTAGATCTTTCCCAGACCGAGCGGGAAAAACTCGAGGGTCTCCTGAAATCTCTCACCACCGTTTGAATTCCCCCGGCCCGGACCCCCGCAGCATCAAGGCCCCTTCCGGCCTGCCGTGGAGCCTCCTACCGCATGCCTAGTGCTAAGTTGCAAAAATCAGCGCTCTATGATCTGGGGAGATCAAACGCTCATTTTGTAAATCTCTATCAGTCCAAAAAGTTCTTTTCCCCTCCCTCGGCGGGGGGATGAAGGGGAGGGGTAACAATTAACTCGTTGATTTCCTTTTTTATCTTGTCACCCCCACCTTTATCCTCCCGTCAAGGGGGAGGAGGCAGTGGTATTTTAGGACGCTCAATCATCTTTTTAAAACCTGATAATTCTAGGTATTAACATGCAAAACTGAACCAACCTGGCCGCACTCAGCCTTACGACGCCGTATCTTCATAGAAAAGCGTATCAACAGGGGCCACCCAGATCTCCACTCGCACATTCATCGTCTTCGTCTTCATGGTAACGAGACAGAAGCGGTTTGTTTTTCGGTAGAGGAGCAAAGTGCGAGGGTATTTGAGACTCGCACACCGGAGCCAGCCCTCTCCGGTTAAATTCTGGTCAAAAAAGCGCACCAGGGAATCATATTCTACGTTGCCGTTGTACACCATGAGACCTGTTGCCAATCCGGGAGCCTGATATACAAATGACTCCCTTTCATCCAGAGTGAGTTGTTCCGGTATGGGTACATCCGGGAACTCTCGAATGGTAGTGATAGCTGGAGGTGCTTCTCCTTCAGAGGGAGCAGGAACAACCTTAGTACATCCCGGTAGCACCACCAGCAATACGATGCAGGCCAACCCGGTGGCGGTGACACGTGATTTCCATCGCCGACAATACTCCTTCATGGCTTCCTCCTTTCCGGGAGAGGTGCTCGATATGCAACTCTCGGTGTTACCGGTTGTGAGTGATTGCAATCAGCGACTCAGACCCCGGCATCTTCATCCCTCGGATGGACCTGGAAGTACCGGGAAACATCCACGAGATGTTCAAGATGTCGGCGTTGCGTGGTTAACAGTTCTTGATACGCCTCCTGCCGGTTTTCCCTCATTCGCATCGCCTCTTCCAGATCACCGAGACACTTGAGGGCATCCATACAGGCCAGCTGGATATCGCCCCATTTTTCAGCGAATGTCTGTACCATCTTGTTAAACGCCTCTTCCTCCTGGTGCAGGTAGTCCTTTCTTCGCAGTTTGATCCGCAAACTCAAGTCTCCGCTCTTCACCTGGGCGAAAGCCCGGCGAAACCGATACACGGGGCCCATGAATCGATGGAAAGTCCCGACTGAATGAAGACCGATACAACACACCAGCGTTATAACGGCCGGCCACAGACGCGAATGCAGGGTAAGCACCTTGTCTGCGGCGGCCGCCCGGGTCTGTATGCTCAACTCTTCATTGAGGAGTTTGATGAGATCCGGCACGAATAGAAAGAGAGCGAGCACTATTACAATCAGCATACAGTAGCAAAGGATCACGGCAAGGAATCGATACTGGAGCGACCTGTCCACAATCGGATAGACCCGACGCTTTTTCTGTCTCATAACGGGAAATCCTTCCGCTGGTCCAGTCGGTGGTCCGTTGTCAGTGGTCCGTTGCGTAAAGCGTCCAGAGGGGCCCGGGGGCACCTGACGATATCAAGCCCGCATGGAGTGATGTGACATGTGGGCTATGGGATTGTGGGATGAAATACTTCAAAGCAAACCCCGGACCCCCACATTCCTGTCCAAACACTTCAAGCCAAGCCGCTTTTCCATGACCACGCTCCAAGCCGCAGCCCCTATCCTAGCGCCCATCCGGAAACTCCTTTTTGATCCTTACCCACACTTGGCACAGTGGGTATCGGTATCAGGGTGCCTATGCAAAACCATCCTTTCCCCTCCCTTCGCGGGATAAAGGGGAGGGAGAATTGATGAATAGCTGAATCCACCTTTAATTTTTTGCCCCCACCCCTGCCCTCCCCCGTGAAGGGGCTTTCGGATGAACACTATCTCGTAGTACCGTGGCCCGGCTACGGTGCTTCTCGCCGGCAAGACCACGGGACACTATAGAAAACAGAAAGAATACCCGTCAATGAAAAACGTAGAGTTCCATTCCAGCTTGATGGTCTCGTTAGAGATTTTGGCATATTTTATGAACAAGATTTTATCTTCTCTCCAACCTGGATACTATGAAGTTATGTTACAGGCTGAGCCCATCCGGTTCGGAAAGTATTTGCTTCTCAACAAGATAGCCGTAGGCGGCATGGCTGAACTGTATCAAGCCAAGATTACCAGCGTTGAAGGCTTTGAGAAGCTCGTGGCAATCAAAAAGATTTTGCCCCACCTCGCTCAGGACAAGAACCTGGTGCACATGTTCATCGATGAGGCCAAACTCGCCGCCATGCTGACCCATCACAACATCGTCCAGATTTATGATCTGGGGAGCATGGAGGACACCTATTTCATTGCAATGGAATACATCCACGGCATGAATCTGCGGAACATAAGGAATAAAGCTCAGCAAAAAGAACCCCCCCTCCCACCGGAATATGCGCTTTACATCACCGGGCGAATCTGCGCCGGCCTTGCCTTCGCTCACAACCTCAAGGACTTCCAGGGAAATCCACTCGGCTTCATCCACCGGGATATCAGTCCTCAAAACATTCTGGTTACCTACGAGGGTGAGGTCAAGATTGTTGACTTTGGTATTGCCAAGGCAGCAAAGAGGAGGTCTGATACGCAGGTAGGCATGCTCAAAGGCAAGGTAGCCTATATGTCGCCCCAGCAGGCCGCCGGAAAACCCATCGATCATCGCTCGGATATCTTCGCCACCGGTATACTGCTCTATGAGATGATCACCGGCAGGCGCATGTTTGAGGGATCGGATCTGGAAATCCTCGATCAGGTGCGCAAGGCAGAATTTGAACCGCCGGAGCGCATTGTCACCGGCCTGCACCCGAAGATATATGAAGTTCTCCACCGCGCCCTTGCCAAGCAACTCGAACTCCGCTACCAGTCCTGCGACGCCATGTTGGCTGATGTGGAGGAGTGTCTTTCCACCTTCTCCGTGCGGCCAGGCGCCCATAACCTCGCCCAGTACATGAAGAATCTCTTTGCCGAGGAAATCGCCGCAGAGACCCATGCCTTGCAGAGGTCGGAGACGCAGATTCTTCCGGATAGAGCCGAGGGCGCAGAGGAAACATCCACCCCGCAGCCGGAGTCCGAGCAAACCCTGACTTATAACGGAGCGCCACTTTGGTCCAGACGGCGGCTCTGGTTCGGGATCCTGTCGGTTGCCGGAGTGGTATTGGGCCTCTACCTGGCCTTTTCTTTACGACAGCACTCCACGCCGGCTCCCGTCACGGCATCCCACAGGGTCCCGGCTGTATCTTCTCCCGGCAAGAATCCGGTTGCTTCGACCCCGCCGCCGACTACACAGTCAACGCCTCGGGGCGGGCCGAACGCAACCGAGCCCGAGCAAACCAAGCGTGAGCAGGCCATGCAGGCGCTCGAAAAAGAGCAGTTCGCCGGGGCGGTGCAACTGTTCGAGGAAGCCCTGGCCCGC
This sequence comes from Syntrophobacteria bacterium, assembly GCA_046538315.1. Classification (GTDB taxonomy): domain Bacteria; phylum Desulfobacterota; class Syntrophobacteria; order BM002; family BM002; genus JBKHJD01. The sequence continues at coordinate 3,198 of JBKHJD010000103.1, read as the reverse complement.
AACCCATCAGACGAGCCGGAGATCGCAGATTATTATGCCCGCGCCTTGAGAGGTCACGCCAGGGCCCTTCTCACCGATAAACCTCGCGAAGCCGAACTCTTGCTCCGCAAAGCGCTTGAACTGGCTCCCGGAAACGCCAGTGCGCATCATTTTCTGGGAAAGATATATGCATCACGGAAAAACTATGCCAGGGCCGTCGAAGCTTACACAAAAGCCCTTGATCTGAATCCGCGCTTTCCTGATACTTTTTTCAACCTGGGGATCGTATATGCCAAAATCGAAGAATTTACCAAAGCGGAGGAAATGTTCCGCAAGGTGGTCGCTCTCTCGCCTGTGTATCTGGATGAGGCGTATTTCAATCTCGCCATGGTCCAGAGGAGACAGGGCAAGAAACGACTGTGCAGGCGCAACCTGGAGAAGGCTCTGACGGTCAATCCTGGAAACGGCAAAGTAAACATGGCCCTCCAAGACCTCAAGGAGCAGTCGGAGGGAATCCCATGAGTCGCACCACCCATCAGAGGAAACATCTGATTGTGCCTGTCATCGTACTGTCCTGGATAGTTGCCGGCTGTACGTCTCTGGGCTTTCTGGACAGTTTCTTCGGGCACAAACCCGCTGACCATGTTCACACGATACGATGGCCCGGTGAGACCCTTTCCATTATCGCCAAGTGGTACACCGGGGATGCGGAAAACTGGCGCGCCCTGGCACAGGCCAACCCGAATCTCGATCCCAATTTCATCCGTGTCGGCGATAGAATCCGCATCCATTCCGGACTCTTGAAAACACGGGAGCCCATGCCTCACGGTTTTATCGGCAAGTTCACTCCAGAAAGACAAAGTGAACCCGCATCCTCCCGCCCGCCTCCAGAGCAATCCCAGCCAGAAGAAACTGGAGAGCTGGATCTCTTCGGTCCCAAATAGCGAATCGGGACACATTCTTCGGTGAATAGAGACTTGCGGTAGAACAGGCTTTAGAGATTGGTCGGGGCGGGCGGATTTGAACCGCCGACCCCCTGCTCCCAAGGCAGGTGCGCTGACCAGACTGCGCTACGCCCCGAAGTAGTGGTGGTCAAAGGCTCTTACGATAGCCGAAGACTTCGTATCACAGGGACAGGTTGAATGCAAGCGGTTTGGGCGCTTTGGGCAAGACGCAACGCGCAAAGCGAAAAAAACTGCATTCGTTTTTCCCCACTCGTCCCATATCACCGGGGCTCTGACTCCGGCAGCCCTGCTTCCCCCTCGTGTTTGTCGGCGTATCGCCTGATTGCTTCAGCCAGCGCCCGGGCAACGGTTTGCTGGAAAGCTGGCTTTTCCAACTGGGCGGCCTCTTCCGGATGACCCAGGGAACCTAGCTCCAGGAGCACCGCCGGCATCCGCACCCTCCTGAGCAGGTACAGATCCGCCTGATTTACTCCACCAGAGGGCCATGGCAGGGCCCGGAGTAATTCTTTCTGGATCACTTCAGCGAGCTGCCGGCTGCTCTTCCAATAGGGGAACTGTTGCAGGTCCCAGGACATGCTCTCTTCGGGTGCGGAGGGGACGGTGGAGATAGCGCTTGCCGGCGACCAGTAGTAGAGACAGAACCCCAGTGGAACAGGACGAAAGAAGTTGCCCGTGTGCAGGCTGATGAGAAGGTCCCCGCCACGATGATTGGCCAGCCCGGCCCGCTCGTCCAGAGAAATGCCGTAGTCGTCTCGCCTGGTCAGCACCGGGCGGACCGAGCCGTTTCCATTCAGCACTTCGATCAGCTTCCTGGCTAACGCCAGAGTCACTTCCTTTTCGAGAACATCCCCCGATCCCCGGGCGCCGGCATCGCGGCCCCCATGCCCTGGGTCCACAATCACCGTAAAATCCCCGGAGGAACCATGGCAAACATCTGCATCGGGGCAGAGACAGAAGCCGGTCGCAATGCAGATTACGACAACAGAAAACAAGTGCGGCCCGTGGCGAGCATTTGCCGGGATCATCTCTGTCGGGGTCCTCGTGAGGTCATCTGAGTTGTTGCCCTCGAGTCACACCTTCGCGCCCGGGTGCTGCCGTTTCACGGCAAAGCCCATTTTAAGCCTGATCGTGCTCATGAAGGAGACCCCCATGAGCACAATCACCAGGGCAAGAATAAAGTGGATGACAATAGCGAAAGCAAGAGCCGTCTCCTTGACCACCCCGAGCAAAGTGAGAGCCAGAACACAGGCATAGTGATAGTTGCCGATGAAACCGGGGGCTGCCGGCAAGGCAATTCCAAGACAGGTCAACACCAGCACGGTTACGGCTGCCAGCCAACCTAATTGCAAGTCCATGGCCTGAAACAGAACCATGTTGGCAACGGCGGTTATACCCCACATCACAGCGGTCAAGGCCAGAACGGCCAGCAGCCGCCGAATACTGGCCGCAGCCTGCATGCCGCTGTAGAAAGTCTCCAGTATGCGGGACAAAAAGCTGACCATCGCTTCAGGGAAAAATTTGAACACTACCTGCAAACAGCAGTTCCGGAACCGCGGCACCGAACCGAGCAGCAAGAGCAAGGCGGCACTTCCGAGCACCCAGAAGAATCCTTGAAACCAGGTGTGGAGCCAGCCTGGAATCCGCAGCGCCGGCAGACACATCGCCAGCAGAAAGACCAGGAAACCGGCATCGACCAGCCGCTCCAGAACAACAGAACCCATGGCGGCACTCAGGCCCACCCGGCTGTTCTGGTTCAGCAGGTACGGGCGAGCCATTTCTCCGAGACGAGCCGGCAAAATCCAGACAAACAGAAACCCGATGCAGGTGATCGGCAGCAACAACCGCTGGCTCAGGGGTTCGAGCGGTTTCAGGAGCATACCCCAACGCAAAGAGCGAACAACCTGGGTTGTGGCATGGAGCAGGAGCACAAGGACGATCAACGTTAGATTGGCCCGGTGGATCCCGGCGATCACCTTCTGGAAATCGACGTTCCGGAGTGCCAGGTACCCGGCAAGCAGGCTCACAACCACAGACACCGTGATCTTCAGGATCCTGGAGGAAGCACTCCGCACGTGATTATCCCCATCCAGCAGGCGGCAAATACCCTTTCTTTGCAAAGGGGACTTTAAAACGCCGTTTCGTGTTTCTTTGTGAGTCGTTCGATCGTTCGCCTCCAGCGAACTCGTTCAAGTCGTTCAAAAAATAATGGATATTCAGTTCGTTGTGTAAAGGATTAACTTTTTCGATTGCTCCG
>JBKHJD010000102.1:0-7501 GCA_046538315.1 Syntrophobacteria bacterium | reverse complement strand
TCCGGCGCGAACTCACGGCCAATTTCGGTAGCCCTTTATGCAACAACGGGGTTTATCTGGTCCCAGGTTGGAGGATGACCCTCAGGCTCCGCAACCGGTTCAATGCCCCCGCTATTTCCAATCCCCGTGGCAGGGCATACTCCCCGCAAGCCCGCTTGCTCAGCACATCCAGGCCTTTCTCTTCAAGATCCTTCTCCACCATAGCAACCACGTCCCGCAGGCACCGCTTCCCGTTCATATAGTTCTCACGAGCATAGAGCAGTGCATCAGCCACCGCCCGGACCTGCGAGGCACAGATCAGTTGCTCCAGTGCCGTCAGGTCAATGGTATACGTGCCGAAGCCGATCTCCCGAGTTCCTCGCACGTTAATTTTCACCTCTCGTCTGCCACGGCTGGCATCGATGCTTTCGGCCACAGGGACCCGCTCTCGAACGATGCCGAAGGACTCGCCCCCCTCACTGGAACGCTCTGTTTTCACCGCCGTGGCTATCCGCTTGGCCTCCGCGGTCACCTCTTTGGGCACATATTCGTCCATGGCGATTACCGTGTGTGCCACATCAAAATAGTCCCCCGAGCCTCCAACTACCAGCACGGTGGAAACCTGCCGCTCCGAGTACAGCAGACGTATCTTGTCGATGAGCGGCGTTATGGGTTCTTTCTCTTTGGCCACCAGCATCTGCATGCGGTGATCCCGGATCATGAAGTTGGTGGCAGAGGTATCCTCGTCGATGAACAGAGCTGTAGCTCCCACCTCTAGCATCTCAATGATGTTCGCCGCCTGCGAGGTACTGCCGGAGGCATTGGGGGTGGAAAAGGAAGAGGTGTCCTTGCGGTAGGGGAGATTCGTGATGAAAGGGCTGATATCCACCTTTTCGATGTTACGGCCGTCTTCAGCCCGCATTTTCACTGCACCTGGCACCGTGACGCAGAGCTCCCTGCCGTCTCCCGGGATGTGATTATAAACCGACCGTTGCAACGCGTCCAGGAGGGTGGATTTACCGTGGTAGCCGCCGCCGACGATGAGCGTCACCCCTTCCGGGATTTCCATGCCCGTCACCTGCCCCTGGTTGGGCAGGCGAAAGCTGCACCGCATTGACTCCGGGGAGGTGAAAGGCACCACGCCCTCTTCCAGGGCTCGATCGTCCACACCGCTCAGCCTTGGCAGACACGCTCCGTCTGCCACAAAGGCAACGAGCCTGTTGGCTTTGAGCATCTGGCGAAGTGCGTCCTGATCCTCGTTCGCCTGGATGTGGCGGTACAGTGAAGCACGGTTCACATTCTTGAAAAACAGGGATGCGGCCACGATCCTGGGCAGTTCATCCAAAAACATCTCCCCTGCTTCGCGGGCGACAACGGAGCGTCCTGCTGCTGGAAGGCCCATCTTGAAGCGGGCCTCCACAAAGTGCTCGTCGACGATACAGGATGAGCGAAGAAGAATCTCCTGACCAGGCGTATCGATTTCTATGAGTCCGCTCTTGCCTGTTCCCCGCCGCTTTCTTCTGGCAATCCTCCGGATGGCCTGGTGGAACTGCCGGGTAAGGAAGTCCCGCAGACCGATTTCCCGGCTCCGGCTCGAATATGTGTCAGGGGGGAAACCCCCAGCGGACTGCGGCACGCGCACCCGCACCCGGCTGGGCTCTGCAAAGGGATCCCCCTGGACATGGTCCACAATCAGGGTGAAATCCGCGAACCGGTACCGACCCTGAATCTCCTTGTAGGCCTTGTATCCTCGTCCGTCAATGCGATAGAGGATCTGTTTGAGATCGCTTTGGGTCTTCATGGCTCAGCTGCACCAGGCCCTGGCAACGAGTGCTTTGTGGTTCTCCAATCTCCTCTGGATCCGAAACCTACAAGTTCTTCAGGAGTTTGATAGCCGTTCTCTTGACTTCCATATTGGGGTCATTAACCAGTTCTGCTATTTCCTCTTTCAGGCGAAGCACGCCACGGCCCCCTTCCTCGGCCAGTCTTTTCAAGGCGAGTTTTCGAATCTGCTCATTTTCGTCCTTGAGACACTTCCCGTATACAGGAAGATGTTCCTCCACCGGGGCAACCTGCCTCAAGAGAACCAGGGCATCAAAGCGGAGGTCCGCGTTTTCGTGTTCGAGATACTTGAGGTACACCGGGGCCACAGCCTCCTGTTTCGAATAGAACCGCCAGAGATTGAAAAGTATGCACCTTTTCTGCTCCAGAGGACCATGTTCCAACCGCTCCAGCAACATGTCCAGGATCCTCTCGTCCCGCAGATTGCACAGGGCACTCACTGCGGTCTGCTGGACCCGGATGTCTGGATCATACAGCCTTTCAATTAGGGATATCGCCGCCTGGGAGTTGCCCTCCCAGCCTGCTGCGAAGGTGGTATGGAGCCGCAGTTCCGCGTCCTGGCTCCTCATGTCCTGCAAGAGCCGGTCTATGAGGACTTGCGCGTTTTTCAAAAACGGCCCGATCACACTCAGCTGGACGGCCGCATCGTGCCTTACCTCTTCATCCTCCGAGTTATCTGAGAGAATCTCATAGAGGGGCCAGACGACTTCTTCCTTGGCAAAGCTCCCCAGCAGCAGCATGATCTCGAGCTTCAGCTCTCTTTGTGCACACTTCAAGGCCTTCAGGAGCAGGGGAATGGCCTTTTCATAATCCTGCAGGAAGAGCTCGGGCACTGCCACGTATTCCCGCGCCTTTTGCAAGAGACGTTCTCGAGAGCGAAACTCAACTATGCGATTATCGTCCATAGGCTCAATTACCCTACGCTAGCATTGTGCCTCTCAATAGCGCAAAACATGTCCCCATGTAAAGGGGGTGCTCGCCGAAAAGCCTGCGCGCCGCCCGGGTGCATAGGCGGTGCCCGAGGGGGAACTGTTTTTAACCTTCAATTTACCCACTGTTTTCGTTACAATATTTTTCATGTTCCCCCGAAATGGGTAAAACCTCCCGAGGAGAGGATGGGTAAAGGATGCAATTTCTGGGCACCGACCGATACTACCTCAGTCCCGAGCTCAAAGCTATTGTCAATATCGCCATGGCCATGGGAAAACCCTTGCTGGTAACCGGCGAGGCTGGAACCGGAAAGACGCAGCTGGCCTTCGAAATCGCCCGGGCCCTGGGCCTGAGCCTGGAAGAGGCCCGCTGCAAATCCACCTTCAAGGGCGAGGAGCTCTGCTACGTCTATGACACGGTGCTCCGTCTCAATGACTCTCGCTTCGGCACCGGAGAAAGCGGCCGGGATGTGAACAACATCTGGGATTACCTCCGCTTCGGTCCAATTGGTCGCGCTTTCCTGGCAGATGACAGGTGTGTGCTGCTTTTGGATGAAATCGACAAGACGGATTCTGACACCCAGGACAACCTCCTGGACGTACTGGAGAACGGCTCTTTCATTATCCGTGAGATAAACTACAAGGTGAAGGCCAACAAAATCCCCGTCACCATCATAACCAGCAATGCCAAAAGGGAACTCTCCGATCCGTTCCTGCGCCGCTGTTACTGTCACCACATCCCATTTCCCTCCATGGAAGAGATGAACGAGATTGTTCGGCTGCACTACCCCCAGATTTCCACGCCGCTGCTGGATTCTGCCCTGGCCCTTTTCTATCGTTTACGCGACCAGGGCTTTGAAAAACCTCCAGCCACCGCGGAGTTGCTGGACTGGCTCGGGGCGCTGCTGCTAAGCGGCGAGAACATTGCCGTTCAGGAGGAAACCCTCCCCTACCTGGGGATCTTGCTCAAGCGCACCCAGGACCTGTTGCGATACAGCACCGGGGAGCAAAGCGGCTAGGTGATATGGCCCGACTCTCTCCCATTGCCGGGGCGCTTTACGGGGAGGTTCCAGGCTATGTTCATTTCATTTTTCTACCTGCTCCGGGAGCGGGGTATACCGGTTAGCCTTCAGCAGGTGCTGGAATTCTACCAGGCCCTGGAAAAGGGTCTCGCCCCCGACCTCGATCGACTGTTCGTCCTCATGCGACTTGTCTTCGTGAAGAAGGTCGAGCACTTCGATGCCTTTGAACAGGCATTTGCCGGTTATTTTTTAGGGGCTGAAGACAAAGACCTGCCACACCTTCCTGTAAACCTTTGGCAAGAGAAGGCCTTTCAGCGTTGGCTTGAAGAGCAGGCCGCCAGGGAAGTCCTGACCGACGCCGAACTCGAGCAGCTACCGGTGGCGGAGTTGCTCCGGCGTTTCATGGAGACGGCCCTGGAACAGAGAGAAAAACACCGCGGTGGTCATACCTGGATCGGTACTGCCGGTTCCTCACCCTTCGGTCATTCCGGCGTTGAGCAGGAAGGCATACGGGTGTACGGTGACGCTCTGCACGGCTCCGCGGTAAAGGTTATCGAGTCGCGGCGCTATGTGGACTACGCCGCCGGTGCCATGCTTCGCGCCGAAAACGTGCGCCAGGCCCTCGCCGCTCTCAAGCATATGGTACCTGCAGGCCCTGCCGAGGAACTCGATGTTGAGGAGACCATTGACCGGTCGTCCAGAAACGGCGGAGACATCGAACTGGTTTTCAAGAAAGAGGTGCGTGATCGAATCGAGGTGGTCGTGCTACTGGATAACGGCGGCGCCTCCATGCGTCCCTATGTGGACCTTGTGAAGCTGGTCTTTGACCAGATCCGCGATCAGTTCAAAGACCTGGACTACTACTATTTCCATAACTGCATCTACGGCTGCGTCTATACTGACGCCAAGCGTCTTTCCCCGTATCCGGTTCATCGGCTCCTCCGGCGCGACCCGCAGACCCGGGTGATCACCATCGGTGATGCCAACATGGCTCCGGCTGAACTCCTGCTCTCCAACGGGGCCATTGACTACTTTTCCAAAGTGAAAGTTCCGGGGCGGGAATGGCTGGAGCGCATCCGCCACCACTTTACCCACAGTGTCTGGCTCAACCCCATCCTTCGCGAGCGCTGGCCTCATGAAAGCCGGACCATTCACCTCATCGGTCAGATCTTTCCCATAGAGGAGCTTACCCTGGCTGGCATCAGGCGGGCAGTGGAGTGGCTCAACTCTGGAGCACCGCCCGGCAGGGCCAGAGGTTGAATGGCGGCGAGGAGCTGCGTTGCATACGAGGAGAGGTCGCGGTAGCTCCTCTTCGTTCCAGGGCTCCCGGTCAGCGCAGCTGCGCGCGCCAGAAGGCATCCCATCCCTGGTCCCGTTCCTGCGAAACGGGACCAGGGGCTCCCTACCTCTCCTACGGAATCAGCTCACTGAAAATCATCACACAACGGACTACCGACGACGGACAACTGACTTTACTGGGAGATCAGGCCAGCGGGAAACGGCGTCGAAATCAAGATTCCAGCTGGTGCCATGGCGGGCAAGCCGGTGAAAACCGGCAGCCGCGATCATAGCCGCGTTGTCCGTGCACAGCTCCGGCCTGGGCAAATACAGATGCAAACCCAACCGGGCCGCCTCCTCTCTCAGCCGCAGGCGCAGTCGGCTGTTGGCCGCCACTCCTCCGGCCACCACAACGTGGTTGACACCATAGCGCTGAGCGGCAAGGCAGGTCTTCTCCACCAGGACATCTACCATCGCCTCCTGAAAGCTGGCGGCAATATCAGCAACTTGCACCGGCAGCCTTCGTTCGGAGACGGAGCCCGGCTCCACACCACAGAGTTCCCCGTTTTCCGCAAACCGCCGGAGAAAAGTCACCACCGCTGTCTTGATCCCACTAAAACTGAAATCCAGGGATTCCTTCTCCAGGTAGGCACGAGGAAAGGCAATGGCCGCGGAATTGCCGCTTAGAGCGACAGTATCAATGGCCCCACCGCCGGGATAGCCGAGATCCAGCAGCTTGGCCACTTTGTCGAAGGCCTCGCCCGCTGCATCGTCCCGGCTCCGCCCCACCAGGGTTGCCCTGCCGTGATCCTCCACATAGTAGAGGTTGGTGTGGCCCCCGGAAACCACGAGAGCCACAAGAGGAAAACAAGGCGGTGGTGAATCCTCCAGAAAAGCGGCCTGAATGTGGCCCTCGAGGTGGTTTACGGTAACCAGCGGCTTGCCTGCACCATAGGCCAGACCTTTGGCCGCTCCGATGCCCACCAGGAGGGAACCCACCAGTCCCGGTCCCTGAGTGACGGCAACGGCATCAATTGCGGCCAGCTCCAGCCCTGCCCGCCAAAGCGCCTCGGCAATTACCGGGATAATGACCTTGATGTGCTGCCGGGAAGCAAGTTCCGGCACCACTCCACCGTATGGACGGTGAATACCAATTTGCGAGGAAACCACGCTCGACAAAATCAGCCGGCCCTCTGCAACCACCGCCGCTGCGGTTTCATCACACGAGCTTTCGATGCCAAGTACCTTCAACCCTTCAATCCGTGCCTGCGATATGATCCCATAGCAAGGATTCTATCCTATAGCAGATCTAACAATCCATTGCAAAACGCACGGTCACGTGGCAATTGCAAAGGCGCCCCGTGTATGCTAGTTGTTTGTACGAATAAACGGTGTACCTTCCACCAAATCTCGTGGAATCGTATCGACGGTACACTTTTTTCTTTTGCGCGCATATACCCTCAGCCAGTTGGGGGCGTTATGCAAACGACCAGAGCAGACTCTTGCAGCCGTGTCATGGAAAATGATATCAGAATCATAACTCCCTGCACGCAGAAGAAGAAACAAAGACGGTGCCTGGCGTGCGGGTCCACCCTGAACAGGACTAGACGCCGATACTGCTCACAGAACTGCAAAGATACTCTGGTGTTTTGGCTGGGCTGGATCACCGACATTCTCCGCTCAGTGGGAACAATGTACGCCACTTTCCACTTTACGGAATCCAGGCTGATACTCCATGTTCTTCCCTATGCCTCCACCGAAGTATCCACTTACATCTACACCAGAACACCCGGCAGAAAACCGGCTCAGGACATCAAAGATATGGTCCTGGAACTGAACGAGGCGTGGTGGGATGAAAAGAAACGGACAAAGTGCCGGTGGCATGCTTCAGAGCATGTACTCGACCAGGGGCAGAAGAATCTAGCACCCCCCGAGGCAGTCAAGCCCGTCAAGAAGAAACACGCAGTCATGCTGAAGAAACACCTTACTCACCTCAAGATCAGCGCGCACAATCTGACACTTTCCGAGTTGCAGCGCGAAATCAAATCTGCCTACCGCAGGCAGGCAATGGAACACCATCCCGACAGGGGCGGCGACGAAGAGATGTTCAAAAAAATATCTGAAGCCTATTATGAACTCGATAAATGGCTAGAGAGTCCAAGCTACCGCACACGCCGAGGAGTACCAGGTAAATGGAGCTATGATGGGCTGAGAAAAAAGTGGGTGACACCCCTGTAGAGTCCAGTTGCAGGAAAAGAAACCCTCTGTCAGGCACTCGATAAAAAACGTCCGCCGCACCAATCAACCTACCACTTTTCGCGTCGGTCACGAAAGCCGCCTCCGCGGCCCGGGCCCCGACTCTTTCTTTCTCGCGCCTCATTGACTCTGATGACCTTGCCGTCGAGGGAGGTGCCGTCCATCTGGTTCATCGCGTTCGTCGCGTCCTCTTGC
>JBKHJD010000101.1:0-7525 GCA_046538315.1 Syntrophobacteria bacterium | reverse complement strand
AAATAATTCCTCAAAGCGTTGGAACAGAGCCGGAGCAGCAGCACGGAGGGCTGTACCATGATTGAAGCCATGTTCTATGAGCGGCGCGAGGATGATACTGTGCGGTGCCGCCTGTGCAACCAGCACTGCAAGATCGAAGACGGCGAGCGAGGTTTCTGCGGTGTGCGGGAGAATCACGGCGGTACCCTGTACACTCTGGTGTACGGCACCGTCATTGCGCAGCATATCGATCCCATAGAAAAGAAACCCCTCTTTCATTTTTTCCCGGGGACCGCTTCGTTTTCCATAGGCACAGTAGGCTGCAATTTCCGCTGCAGCCATTGCCAGAATGCAGATATCTCCCAGTATCCGCACAACTACGGAAAGATAGCCGGCGAGCAGTGCCAACCGGCAGAGATCGTTGCAGCGGCAACAGTAGCAGGTTGCTTTTCGATCGCTTACACCTATACGGAGCCGACGATATTTTACGAGATGGCCTATGATACGGCGGTTGAGGCGCACCAGGCCGGCTTGAAGAACCTCTTCGTGAGCAACGGCTATCTGAGTGCCAAAGCAGCACGGCACATCGCCCCCTACCTGGATGCCATCAACATTGATCTGAAGTCCTTTTCGGACAGTTTTTACCAGGATGTCTGCGGTGCGCGACTCAAGCCGGTGCTGAAAACGATCGAGTTGATGCGGGAACTGGGGGTATGGTTGGAGACCACCACCCTCATTATCCCCGGACTGAACGACGGTGAGCAGGAACTCCGGGATATAGCCCGCTTTGTAAAAAGCGTTGGCGCGGATATACCCTGGCACGTCAGCCGGTTTCATCCTGCCTACCAGTTAACGGATCGACCACCCACTCCTCCCGCCACCCTTCACCGGGCAGCGGAAATCGGTAGAGAAGAGGGGCTGGCCTATGTCTACCAGGGTAACATCCCGGGAAACGAAGAACACACCCACTGTCACTCCTGCGGCTCTCTGGTCATCGAGCGCTACGGATCGAAATTGATCAGAAACCGGCTCGAGGCCGGAAGGTGCCCGGAGTGCGGGGCCCGCACCCCCGGGGTCGGCATGGGAGGGACAAGTTGAACTGCGGCCCCCCGTTACAGAGGCAACAATCCACTTGCAAGGAGAGAACATGAAGATAGCAGTTTCAGCCACAGGAAAGGATCTCGATGCCCAGGTGGATCAGCGATTCGGTCGCTGTAGATACTTTATCCTGGCCGAGCCGGCAACAGGAGAGTTCGAGGCCATTCAAAACAAGGCGGCTACACGAGGCAGTGGTGCCGGGATCCAGACCGCTCAACTGATAGCAAATGCAGGAGCGGAAGCGGTGATAACCGGGAATGTGGGACCCAACGCAGTTGCCACCCTGGAGGCCGCCGGTCTGAGGACCTACCTCGGAGCTTCCGGCTCCGTACGTGATGCCTTGCAACAATACCAGGCCGGCCGGCTCAGGGAAAGAACAGGCTCCGGGGCTGAAACCCAAGCCGTCACGGGTATTCCCTTCGGACAGGGATCAGGTAGAGGGAAAGGAAGAGGCCGCGGAAGAGGAGGTGGCGGACGGGGAAGGCGGTAGGAGATGATTGGGGCAGCCCAGGTCTCCAGGATGCTTTGGTACTACCTGATCAAACCATCAAAAATACACTCTTTACCTGATTGCCGGTTTTCCTTTCGCAAAGCATATTTCTAAAATGAGAATTGTTAGCGCTGGTAAGATCAGGAGATCGAAGATATGTAATCTTATCAGCCAGCATGCGTGAACCTGTAACCCTAACAATGGAAGAGGAGGAAACCATGAGCAACAGTACGTACAAGATCATTGAAGTGGTAGGAACGAGTGAGTCGTCCTGGGAAGATGCCGCAAAAAATGCAGTGGAAACCGTGAGCAAGACCGTGCGAGATCTGAGAATCGCGGAGATTGCCAGCCTGGATATGAAGATGGAAGATGGTCGTGTAGCGGCCTATCGGGCCAGGGTTAATGTTTCATTCAAGTATGAAGGCCCCGGCGCGTAGGTAACGGAGGGAACGAGTAAACACTAGACACTATGCAGTAAGCACCGGGCACTTGGGAAAAGGGAAAGACGGGAGAGGGGGACAAGGAAGCAATCAGGCAGTAGGCGGTAGGCACTAAGACATACCAAGCATTGGAAACAGTTGAAAGACGGGCAGTATTTGGAGCTCAGTAGTTAAAGGTGGAAAATGTCAAAGATGCTCCCCCTCTCTCTTCCTCGATGGCGTGCGACGAGCCCGCCAGGGGAGAGGAAAGGAGGAGAGGAGGAACCGAGCCGCCGAAATGGAGGTGCAATTGATGCAATTCCCCCTGGAAATTTCCTTTCGCAATGTCCCCAAAACGGACGCCGTCGAAAAGTTAATCCACGAAACGGTCGGTAAGCTCCGGCAAGTGTGTAACTACCTGATAGGTTGCCGGGTTGCCGTTGAAAGCCCCCAACAGCATCAACAGAGCGGGAACCCTTTTCGGGTGCGCATCTCTATGAGTGTCCCTCCCGGACACGAACTCGTGGTGAAGCGTGAATCAGGTGAGGGCCACCTGCACGCTGAACTTCCCGTCGTTTTGCGGGACGCGTTCCAGGCAGCACGCCGGCAGCTTCAGGAACTGGTGGAGCGCCAGCGCGGTGAGGTCAAGACGCATCCGCAACAGGAGACCATGGCATTTGTGGCGAGGCTGTTTCCGGACCAGGGCTACGGCTTCCTCAGAACAGTCGACGATCGAGAAATTTACTTCCACCGGAACAGTGTTCTGCACGACGACTTTGATCGGTTGAAGATAGGTACAGGTGTTCGATTTGTAGAGAAAGAAGGTGAGAAAGGGCCGCAGGCGAGCACGGTGGAGATCGTGGACAAACCAGGTACTCGTGTTTCCGCGGAACAGCCGGAGCTGCTCTGATGACACCGAAACTCCTGGATGTGGAAGTCTTTGAGCCGGAAGAGCCTGTTTTTGCGGCAATTCAATGAGTCTTGGACACGGAAATGTAGAATACTGTGCCTTTCTCCTCACCCGGTTCCACCCAAACCTTGCCCCCATGGTGTTCTGCCAGTTCTTTCACTATAGTCAATCCCAATCCTGCTCCTTCGGTCTCTCCAGCTGCCTCTTCTCTTTCAAAAACGGAGAATATCTTTTCGACGTCACTTTCTTCCAGGCCGGCACCATCATCGCTGACCGAGAATATGTGAAACTTTTCGGCCTCTTCGTATCCAATCCTGATTTCACTCAAATCTTCACCGCCGTATTTCAAAGCGTTTTCCACCAGATTACTGAAAATTCTGGTCAGGGAAAGCTTATCCGCGTGTATCTCTGGTAGGACCTCGGGTTCTGACCACTCGACCCCGCGCTCAGCCAGGCGGGGAGAAAACTGTTCTCTGATTGAGCGGAGAACATCCTTGACCTCTATCTTTTCAATCTTCAACGCCGATTCTTTTGCCGCAATATAGCTGTTGATCTTTTCAACGAGCGCTGCCAGATGCTCCGAGGCCTTCAAGATCTGGTTGCAGTAGGTTTTCCCTTTTTGATCAAGACTGTCGCTGTATTGTCTGTGAAGCAGATCTGCCAGTCCGCGGATACCAACGGCCGGACTCTTGAGATCATGCATCACCGAAGAGGCGAAAAGTTTGAATTTCTCGGAGCTCTTTCGCAGGGCCTCCCCAGAGTTTTTTTGCTGGGTTATATCAAAAAAGACCCCATCTACGTATTGAATCTCTCCGGCTTCGTCACAGACGATCTGTCCCCTTTCCTGTATCCAGAGAAGCTTTCCCGATCTGGTCTTGATTCTGTAGTCCCTGACATATGATCTGTCCGTTTTTAGTGCCTGAACAAAGATATCTTTGGAGGCTTCGATGTCCTTTTCCAGTAAGACATCAGACCACTTCATCTTTCCGGAATTGAAGTCTTCAGCACTATAGCCGGTCAACTCTTCAACCTCTTTACCGATGAACTCCACAGACCAATCCTGGTATCCCCTGAAAACCATGCCAGGCAGATTCAGGACCAGCAATCGATATTTTTCCTCACTTTCCCTAAGCTTCTCTTCTGCCAGCTTGCGCTCGGTGATATCCAGAACCAGGGCCAGCTTGGAGACACTGCCGTCAGGATGGACAATCGGCGTATTGATCACATAGTACCAGTGGTTGTCCTTTGGGCTCAGCACCTCCTGACGGATCGTCTCGCCCGTGAATACCTTCTCATTCACACACCATCGACAGACCGTATCCAGATCATGAAGTACTCTGTAACAGGGCTCCCCGGTGGCATCATAGCCGGCACGTTCGATCAGACGCTCGTTCATAAACTCGATGCGATGGTCCCGGGAGCAGATATAAATAAACCCATCAAATGCTTCGATGATGCTCCGGCAGCGCTGCTTGCTTTCACGCAAGGCCTCCTGCTCGTCCCTGCTCTCCGCCTCCATCCTTTCCAGATGGTCGACACGCTGACGCAAGGCTTGCACTTCGTCTTCGAGTTGTGCTCTCGTCTTCTTTTGATCTTTCATCGCCTGCTCCTCCCAGAGCAAGATGGAATAGAAACGGTTGCGAGGGGAGGGGAAAGGGAGTTTCCGGATTGACACTATTTTTATTACCCTTGCCGGGGAAAAGCGTAAATACATTTCTTCCTGTATATTCAGGTCAGCACCCGGGAACTGAAGTGTGCGTTTATCCCAGAGGGGTTCGGGTCCAGGCAATGCAATTTGTCCAGGAACCGAAATAGGATCTTCACCCTATTTGTCTGTTTGTCTTGTTTCTTGTAAGATTTTTTATATGAGATAGAGTGAAACGGAGCGCCCGTGACGGATCTCATTCATATTGGTACGTCCGGTTGGCACTATGATCACTGGAGAGGTCCCTTCTACCCCAAGGATCTTCCGAAGAGGCGTTTTCTGGAATACTACGGAGGGTATTTCCGGACTGTAGAGATCAATAACTCTTTCTATAGGCTTCCCAGCAAACAAACGCTCGCCACATGGCGAGACACTGCTCAGCAGGCATTCATCTTCGCCGTCAAGGGCAGCCGTTTCATCACCCATATGAAAAAACTGAAGGATCCCGAAACCAGTTTGTCCAGGTTCATGGAAGCAGTAGGCGTTCTGGAAGACAAAATGGGCCCGATCCTGTTTCAGCTTCCTCCCAGATGGCGCTTCAACCGGGAGCGGTTGCACGTTTTCCTGGAGGCCCTGCCGAAAGATTACCGCTATGCCTTCGAGTTTCGCGATCCGAGTTGGTTTGTTCCGGAGGCCTATAAGGAGCTGGAGCGGCACGGCGCAGCTTTCTGCATCTATGAACTCGCCGGCCAGCAGTCGCCCAGGGAGGTGACAGCGGATTTTATCTACATCAGGCTCCACGGGCCGGAAGGGGCCTACCAGGGCCAGTACGACACGCGTATACTCGCCGGCTGGGCAGGAGCCTTCTCCACCTGGGCTTCCCAGGGCAAGGAGATCTTCTGCTTCTTCGATAACGACGAAGCAGGCTACGCTGCCCAGGACGCTTTGAGGCTGAAGGAGATGGTGGGGAAATAGCTATGCCGGTCCACAATACCGATGTGGCTGACATTTTCAGCAAGATCGCTGATCTATTGGATATCGAGGGGGAGAACCAGTTTCGTATCCGGGCCTACAGGAATGCGGCTCGTACTGTCTCCAGTTTGCCTCAGAGTGTGGCGGACATGGTGGCCGACGACGAGGATCTGTCGAGACTTCCAGGCATCGGCAAGGATCTGGCGGGGAAGATCAAGGAAATCGTTGAAACGGGTACCCTTTCTCAGCTTGAGGAGCTCCAGGGACGTACGCCGGCCGAGTTGGACAAACTCATGAAAATTCCCGGCCTGGGACCCAAAAAAGTACAGGAACTTCACAAAAAGCTCGGTATCCAGAACATCGAGGACCTGAAAAGAGCAGCCACCCAGCAAAAAATCAGGAACCTGCCGGGATTCGGCAAAAAGACCGAGGATATGATCCTGGAAGGCCTTGCTGCATCGGAAGGCGAAGAAGAGCGAATCAAACTGATGGTTGCTGAACAGATAGCGTCTTCACTTGTAGACTACCTGCACAAGGTCAAGGGAGTGAAAGACATCTCGGTGGCGGGAAGCTATCGAAGGAGAAAGGAGACAGTGGGCGATCTGGACATTCTCGTCACCTGCAAAAAGGGTGGGAAGGTGATGGATCGCTTCACCGAATACGAGGATGTCACAAAAGTGGTCTCCAAGGGAGAGACACGCTCAACCGTGGTTCTGCGTTCTGGACTTCAGGTGGATCTCAGGGTTCTTCCTCGGCCGAGCTACGGCGCGGCCATCCACTATTTCACCGGGTCCAAGGCCCACAACATTGCCGTGCGCAAGCTTGGTGTCAGGAAAGGGCTCAAAATTAACGAATACGGCGTGTTCAAAGGGGACAGGCGCGTCGGCGGCACATCAGAACAAGAAGTATTCGAGCTGGTTGGCCTGCCGTACATCGAGCCCGAGCTGCGGGAGAATGGCGGCGAAATCGAGGCCGCCGTGAACGGGAAGCTTCCCAGCCTGATCGATGTCCCCGATATTCGAGGCGATCTCCACTCCCACACCAAGGAAACCGACGGCAAGAACACACTCCATGAGATGGCGGCAGCCGCCAAAGAACGAGGGTATGAATACCTGGCAATCACCGACCACTCCAAGAAGGTCACCATGGCTCGCGGCCTCGACGCCAGGCGCCTCCGGAAACAGATGGACGAGATCGACCGGTTGAACATGGAGTTCAAGGATTTCCATGTTCTCAAGTCCATCGAGGTGGATATCCTGAAGGACGGCTCTCTCGACTTGCCGGACGAGGTTCTCAAGGAACTCGATTTCACGGTCTGCTCGGTCCACTACAATCTCAATCTGTCCAAGGACAAGCAGACAGAGCGCATCATTCGAGCCATGGACAACCGGTATTTCAATATCCTTGGCCATCCCACAGGCCGTCTGATCAACGAACGTCAGCCCTATGAACTGGACATGGAGCGCTTGATGGAGGCTGCCAGGGACAGGGGCTGTTATTTCGAACTCAACGCCCATCCTGATCGCCTGGATCTCACAGACCGGTATTGCAAGATGGCCAGGGAGATGGGGATCAAAATCGCCGTCTCCACCGATGCCCATAGCACAACGGATCTGGACTATATGCGCTTTGGCGTCTGGCAGGGACGACGGGGCTGGCTGGAGCCGGAAGACGTTCTCAATACCAGGAGCTGGAAGGATCTGAGGAAGCTGTTGCAAAGGACGTAAAGGATCGCGTCTTGCTCTCAGCCCTTTAAATTTAAACAGGGAGTTCTACCACCTCGAGCCAGTATCTGCCGAGAACCCTCATCGTATCTACAAGTTCTTCGAACAACGCCGGCTTGGGAATATAGGAGCTCGCTCCCGCCGCATAGGAGTGGAGAATATCATTTTTATCTCTTGATGTGGTCAGCACAACGACAGGGATTCGACGGAAATCGGGGTCCATTTTGATCTCGGTAAGGGCCTCCCGTCCATCCTTCCTGGGCATGTTCAGATCCAAAAGAATGAGTA
>JBKHJD010000100.1:0-7546 GCA_046538315.1 Syntrophobacteria bacterium | reverse complement strand
CCGTTGGATTCAGCTCTTTCTCCCTGGGAAACATGGGAAGGTAGCGGTATGAAAGGGAGAGGATCAGGGCCCCGTATGCCACCAGAGCAACTGTGGGTCCCCACTCTTGCCAGGTGGGGACGTAGATCTCCCACCGGTCAAAGGGCATCACCGGGATTGCCAGAGTCTGCACCGTGAAGACGAAGCGGTTTATGACAATGCCGGCGCAATCCAGGAAACAGGCGGTAAGCAGCCAGACGTCGTCTTCTCTGACCTTTGGGATAAGGAGCATGATGGCCGGCAAAATACCGCAAATCCCCAGTTCGGCAATAAGCAGCCAGGTGCCGTATGGGGCGCGGTAGAATTCGCTGAAGCTCAGACCCCTTTCGGGAGCCGTGTGTACGGCCCAGTATAAGGTGTCCGCAAGCTTGACCACCATGTAGAAGGCAAGCAGGTAGCCGGCGATTTTGCCCAACATTGAGAGAACCTCGCGGCGAACCAGTTGCTTGCCCGTTATCTCCTGGATAAGGTAGCAGACGAGGATGGTCAGAGCGGGACCCGAGGCGATAGCCGATGCCACGAACAGGAAAAAGGTCCAGGGCCAGATAAAGAATCCCTCGCGAAATGCGAAAGGACGACCGAAAAGCACGCCATAGAGGCCACCCAGGGAGCCCTGGTGGAAGAAACTCAAAAAGGTTCCGGTGGCCGCAAATACCACCATGATTTCATGGAGGTTGTGGCTGAAAAGGTGGAATTCAGGCACTTTGTCCAGCTGCCGGTTCTCAAGGATAAGCGGCAGAAACTCGATGGTCAGTACAATGGTGTAACAGGTGATACAGAAAACCACTTCGGTGAGCATGGAGTGTACATTCGGATGCCAGAAGGTGAACCAGCCCCGTATGGGCTGCCCTATGTCCAGTAGCAGAACCATTTGCGCGCCCGTGTAGCAAATGAAGCCAATAACCACCGCCAGGTTGATGATGTCCTTGAGCTCCTTCTTGCCGATCACATAGGTGAGAAAACCGGTGAAGAAAGCCCCGGCACCAAGGGCGATCACTCCCAGATCCGCCGTAATCCACAGGCCGAAGCCGAAGTAGTCGTTGAGGCCTGTGAGGTTCAGTCCCTTCCAGAGGACCAGAAACCCGGAGAGGAGCCCCCAGCCGACAAAGGCAAGAATCACCAGCAGCCAGACGGAGAACTTGGCAAACGAACAACGCCTTACCCCTTCGGGGATGAGTGCTGAATCCATGGTTTTCCTCTCTTTTCGGTGGTGGTTCTCAAAACTGCACCTGACTGATCTAGTACACGTTATCCGCCTGTTTGCGAATCCACTCCTGGGTACTCAAGTAGATGATCTTGGGCTCGGTGCCTAGACTCGCAAGGAGCCGGAAGGCGTAGGGACTTTTAGCCAGCTTGGCCACTTCGCTTTCCGGATCGTAAAGGTTGCCGAAGGTCATGGCCCTTGTGGGGCAGGCCTCCACGCAGGCCGGAACATACTCGCCTTCGTGCAGTTCGCGGCGGCCCTCCATAAAGGCTTTATCTCTGGCGCGTTGCAGGCGATGGACGCACATGGTGCACTTCTCCACCACACCACGCATCCGCGGCGAAACATCCGGGTTGAGCATCTCCTCCATGGGCTCGGGCCAGTGGGGATCCCACCAGTTGAAGTAGCGCGCATGATAGGGGCAGGCTGCCATGCAGTAACGGCAGCCTATGCAGCGCACGGGAATCTGGTTCACCAGACCGTGTTCTTCGTCGCGCTTGGTGGCATTTACCGGGCAGACCACGGTGCAGGGTGAATCATGGGCTGAGTCGCAGTGCTGACATGGTCTGGGAAGGTAGGCCTTGCGATGCTCCGGATACGGCTTGCCGTTGTCCAGGTAAAACACCTCCAACCAGGTGATGGAGCGTAACTTGTTGGTCTCATCCTCCCGGAAGGAGACGTTGTTTTCCTGCTGGCAGGCCACGGCGCAGGCCATGCAACCGGTGCACTTGTCCAGATCAATGACCATGCCATAGCGAAGACCGCTCTCCTTGTGATCACTCATTTGCTACCTCATATCTTGAAGATTTTCACCCGAGTTCCCCACCAGCTGGCCAGGCCCGTGAGCCTATCCTGCCGGGCCACGAGAATCTCGTTCGCATTGACTCCTTTGCCCTTGATGTAGGAATCGAAGGCGCCATGCCCCAGACCCGTGGGGATGAAGACCACACCAGGCCGCGCTCCTTCGGTAAGGTGGACCCGGACGGTCAGTGCCCCGCGCACGGTCTCCAGTGCGACCCGGTCACCCTCCTTGAGACCGGCCGCGGCCGCTGTCTCTGGATTGATCTCCACAAAACAGTCATTTCCCTTGAGCTCGAAGTCGAAAAGGAGTTTGGTCATGAAGGGTGGATTGGCTACCGGACCATTGGTGATAGCCATTGTCTCGTAGGGCATGAGCAGCAAGGGATAGGTTTCCTCATCCCCCGCTGGCTCAACTACCTCATAGTGTGGCAGGTAGGCAATATCCTTGCCGTTGACCCCAAATTGCCGGAGTTTTTCACAGTAAAACTCAAACTTGCCCGAAGGGGTTGTGAAGGCAGCGTCCCAGGCCGGCATGCCCTCGGAGGTATCAAACCAGCAGCCGTGCTCCATCAACTTGTCCCAGAGCTCGCCGAAAGAGCGGTAGTTCGGAGCAAGGGGTAGCCCTTTGCGGCGCCACGGTTCACTTCCCGGTTGGCCGGCCACCTGGCCTCGACCGGCGGCGAAGATCCCCTTGACCCTCTCTTTCAGTGCAGTCTCATAATCGGGCCAGGGGAAGCTGGCCGCAACACTGCCGCCCAGGGATTTGGCCTGGTTGATGACTACGTCGCCAGGGTGGCGAGTTTCAAACCGCGGGACCAATACCGGCTTGCTCAGGCCAAAGACTGCATATTGCACACCCGGCGGTGGCGGTACATCCTCCAGGCGTTCCAGGTAGGTGGGGCCAGGGAGCACGAGATCAGCCAGCTGGGTGGTCTCGTCCATGAAAGAGGAGAAGGAGACCACGGTCTCGATCTTGTCCAGGGCCTGGATAAACGGTTGAACGTCGGCGAGATCATGTGCCGGATTGGCTTGATAGACCCAGAGCATTCGAGCCGAGTATGGCTTTTCTTGCTCGAGATTCTCTACGAAGCTGTAGAAGTGCTGCGCCGGCACCGGAGGACCGCCGTCAAGTCTTGGCGCCTTCCTTCCGGCGCGGGCCGTCTCATCCAGCACCGTGTCCGGCCAGGGTGCCAGGGGCACCTGTGGGGCTCTGGTCACTCCGCCGCGCTGGTGCAAGCTGCCGACCAGGGCGTTGAGGCTCTGGATCGCAAGAAACTCATACACAAGGCCGGGCATCCGCCCCTGCCCTCTTCCGCTCAGGGCGACGGCTGGCTTTGTGCGCGCGAACTCCCGGGCCAGAGAAACAATCTTCTCCCTCGACACCCCGGTGAACTCGGCCACCTTTTTCGGGTCGTACTCCTTGAGGACCAGACTCTTGAAGCCCTGGTGTTGCCGGCCCTGAGTATCGGTCCAGTCTTCAAACCCGTGAGAATATTTGCTGACGAAAGAACGATCGTAGAGATCTTCGCGAACAATCACATGGGCAAGGCCCAGAGCAAGTGCCGCCTCGGTACCCGGAGCCACCGCCACCCATTCGTCAGCCTTGGAGGCACTCAGCGACCCCCGGGGCTCCACCTGGATAATCCGGGGCCGCCCCAGATAGGGCTGGCTGCGCCAATCACCGTAGGCCGCCATCATCCGATTGGGGGCACCCCATCCTTCGATGTACCCACAACCAAAGCTGATGACCATCCTGTCATTTTCCAAATCGTAGGCCAGGAGGCCGTCGTAGCCTTGACTGAGAAGCAACCCCAGTGATTCTGTTTCAGCCCCCGTGGGCATCAGCAGATAGTTCGGCGAGCCATAGGCCTGGAGGAAACGTTCAAAGAGCTCCGAGACGGTCCCCTGAGGTCTTCCGCTTATACAGACGAGGCCCTCGGGCTGCCGCCGCACGGCCCTCAACTTATCGGCGAGCACCTTGAAGGCCTCCTCCCAGGATACAGGTTTGAAGCCTTTGGGGTCGCCTCTCTTCCCCGTTTGCCGCAGAGGCGTCTCGATGCGGCTCGGGCCGTAGACAAGCTGGAGTCCGGCAGCCCCTAGGGGGCAGACACCCCCCCGGTTCACGGGGTGGGTGGGGTTGCCCTCAATCCGTACCGCCCGCTCTTTTTCAATGAGTCGCACCCGGATGCCGCATCCCCCGGGGCAGAGTTGACATATGCTGTTGACCTTGCTCGCGGCACCCTCCTCCGGGGATGGTCGCCAGGACCAGTTCTGGCTCCAGATGGCGGTGTCGTCCGCCAGCTTCCACGGCAGGGGTGACAGCAGGGTCCCGCCAACTCCTCCTGCTATCAATTTAACAAAGGCTCTCCTGTCTAGCTGCATAAGCTCATTCCCCTTGCAAGATTGGCCCGGTCCGGTTTGACTATTTATGACAGACGTCACAGCCGTTGGATACGTGCTCGCGGGCGTGACAGTCCTCACATACGTGCATCTTCATGAGCTCGTTGGGGTAGCCGGTCAGGCGGTTCACCCGCACTGGCGGCGCCGTGGACTCTTCGCTTACATCGCGATGACACTCGGTACATTCCATACCGGCCATCTTCACGTGGGCGGCGTGGGAGAAAAATACGTTGTCCGGCTGCCGCGAATAGGAAAGCCACGGAACATTCTTACCGGGCTCGATATATTCAGAGATGAGCTTGGCCTCCGCCTCGCTTCCGGTCATCTGGAACTGGTGGCACTGAATACAGTTCGCCAGTGTGGGTTTCCCGGCGTAGGAGCCGTCGCTTCTGAAATAGTGACAATCCTCACAAAGCATCCCTGCACTTTCCTGATGGATGGCGTGATTGAAATTGATCGGCTGGTTCTGAGTGGAGTAGAGGAGTTTCGGAAAGATAACCCAACCAACAATCAGTGCACCAATGAAACCAACGAAGAAAAGCACCCAACCTAGCCTGCCAGAATCCTGTTGCTTGTTTTCTGCACTCATTGCACGCCTCGGTTCTTGGAGTGAGATTACGGAAAATTAAGGTATGGCGACACTACACGACCGTTTTGCCAGGCACGACCGCTTTGTGTTTAAAACTTTTTTTCACAAGAAAAACTCGTACTCTTCTAGCGATTTCCTTTCGATTTGTCAAGTGAAAAGATTTGCAGTTATAGATCGGCCACGAGATTATTGATCCAGCTTGACAGCAAAGGCGGAAGTTCCCTATGCTGAGGTCAGGTCTTCTTTGTTGTCCATCGGTAGAGAATGGAGCATGGATCTTCGCCGTCTTGAAGTCTTCTGCAAGGTTTTCGAATTGAAGAGCTTTTCCCGAGCGGCCGAGGCCTCTTTGCTCTCACAGCCCACCGTAAGCGAGCACATTCGCCATCTCGAAAACTGCCTGGATGTGCAACTCTTCGACCGCCTCGGCCGGGAGGTGGTGCCGACCCCAGCGGGTAAAATCCTCTATAGCTATGCCCGGCGCATGCTTAACCTCAGGCGGGAAGCGACCCGCACCCTGGAACGCTACCGCGGCAAGGTGCACGGAGAGCTGGAGCTCGGCGGCAGCACTATCCCGGGCCAATACATCCTGCCCTCCCTGATCGGCACCTTCAAGCAAAATTTTGCGGGCATTCGCATAAAGCTGGTGATCGCCGACACCATGCGGATCACTTCCCTGGTTCTCGATGGCTCCCTGGAGCTCGGCGTGGTAGGGGCCAGAATGAAAAACGACAAACTGAAGTTCCACCGGCTGTTCGAAGATGAACTTGTCCTCGCGGTGCCCGCCGATCATCCCTGGTGTGAACGTTCTCATATCACATTGGAAGAACTGTCCGAGGCGCCCTTCATCATGCGCGAGCAAGGCTCGGGAACCAAAATGGTCATGCACGAAATCCTCGAAAAGGCCGGCCTTGAACCTGAACGGCTCAATGTCATGGCAGAGATGGGCAGCACCGATGCGGTCCGCCAGGCAATCAAGGCGAAGGTGGGTGTATCCATTTTGTCTCGCCGCGCCGTTGCCGATGACCTGCACTTCCGGCAGCTCTGCCAGGTTCCCATCGAGGGTGTGCATTTTACCCGCAGCTTTTACCTCGTCATCCACAAGAGCCGTTCCAGATCTCCCCTGGGCCAGGCCTTCACGGACTTCCTCCTGCAGGGCCACGGCCATGACGCCGGGTAGAAACGGCCCGTCGCCTGCTTTTTTCGCAAACCACCTGGAAGCAAAACCAGCCTTCCACCGTGCACGCTGAGTTTTACTCCCCCGTGAGACCGTGGGATTGATCTTGGCGGGAAGTTCCGTCGAATACAGGGGTGGCGAGGCCGTGGTGGCTCTTCTTCGTTGGAAGGCTCCGGGCGCCAGTAGTGTCCGTTGCGTGTCGTCCGTGGTCAAGGGCGGAAAAGAAAGGGTAGTTAAGTTACATAACGGAAAAAAGCTCCAGCCAGCTGATCTCTGAGCTGAGCCTATGGAAATAGTAATGCAACGGACGACTGACGACTGACTTTACTCCCAGTCACTCAGAAAAGCCACGACGGCCTCCGGAATCTGCACGCGGCCCCGGTGTGGGTAAAAGTCAGCCTATGGGCGAGGAGAAACCCGGCGTACAACGAGATCGCCCAGATTACTGCCGAGGTGCCCAGCAATCACCGGGCATTTCACCTTGAGCAGGAAGAATATGGGCGCAGGGACCGAGCTGAGGGTTTCATAATTTCCCTGCCCCTTGGAAATGATCATGTCGGCCTGTGCAAAACGCCTCCGGAACTCGGGCGAACAGAACTCAAGGATGATCCCGGGGGCGTTGGAGCCGGTATCCACAACCTCTACCAGCCCGGGCAGTCCAGCTACTTCAGCGTCAGCCCTGGTGGCATCATTTATGACCGGCCCGCCCCGCACCACAAATGTGACCCTCTCTGTGGGTAAATGCTCGATGAGCAACCGGTCAAAAACCACCTCTCCGGCATTGTCCCCCAGGTAGAGTATCTTCTCTGACCGTTGTACGGCACTGCGAAAGGAGTTCATCATTTCGGCGAGCAGAGGCTGGCGCAGGGCCTCGTCGATG
Source organism: Syntrophobacteria bacterium (assembly GCA_046538315.1). Classification (GTDB taxonomy): domain Bacteria; phylum Desulfobacterota; class Syntrophobacteria; order BM002; family BM002; genus JBKHJD01. Next base: position 459 of record JBKHJD010000100.1, on the reverse strand, counting down.
GTCTGCTCCACCCGCTCGTCATCCACCCTGTTACCCTGGCCAAAGTCGATGATATTACCGGCTATGGCAATTCTCACTGCTGTCTCGAGCGGGTCGCTGGAGGCGCCGATCTTTGAACGCAGCTCCTCGCAGATGCTCAGAGCAAAACGGTTGCAACGGTCTTTTACCTCCCGGTAGGGGTCCTCATCAGTAACCTCCTCACGAATGGCTCCATGGATGACTGTTGCCATGTAAGGTGGCGTTTGGTCGAAGGCAATCGTGCTCAACTCGGTGAGCACCCTTCTGAGCACTCTCTCCTGGACGGCTTCGCCGGCACCGACCATCCTGCTTGCTTCCAGGGCCTGGCGGACAAAACAGGGAATGCAATCAAGTGTTACGTCCATGACGGCCTTCACCTCGCAGTTGCCGGAGACAACAATTTCTGCTTCTCCCGTTAAGCGCTCTGATGCACTGTCTCGG
>JBKHJD010000099.1:0-7607 GCA_046538315.1 Syntrophobacteria bacterium | reverse complement strand
CTCATGGCCTATATTGTCGACCCTGAGTGCCGGGTAATCCACATGATTACCCACAAGCAGACGGCCAAATACAGGAATATGACGGGAAACCCTTCGGTATGCCTCCTCATCGATACACGCGCGGAGGATACAGGGACACGGCGGGGGCAGGCAAGAGCGCTCACCGTTAAAGGGCTCTTTGAGTCAATGGGTGACGAGCAACAAAAGTGCGACATTCGAGCCAGGCTGCTGGAGCGCCATCCCCACCTGGGCGAGTTCGCCAGCGATCCGGAGGCCGAGGTTTTCTCGGTGAGAATTGCTTCACTGCAACTCCTGGAGGGTGTCAGCGATTCCTCCTATGTACGATTTGACTGACTCTGGTACGTCCGGATTTGATTTGATAGTGCCGGTTCTGGGTTATATCGCCAGACTACTGTGTTCTTGTCTCATCCAATCACAATCCGGAGCAGCCTGACTTTCCCAGATTCAACGAGATTTTTCGTGATGCGTACATTGACTGGATGACCTGCCTGTGTGAAGAGCCTCGCCAAGACCCAAAAAGACGAGCCCCGCCGCCGCTCCGGCAGAAAAGGCGCGGTATACACCTCGGAGGAGGGGTCAGCTGGTCTTGCTTTTCACCGTATGGCAGATCAACCTTGCGGTCTCTTCGGGGGACGTTTTCCCCGTGTCGATTATCAGATCGTAGAGCCGGGGGTCGTTCCAGTCCTCATTAATCAGATTACCTCGGCCATTACTGTGGTCCAGAGGTGTGCTCTTTTGTTTCGCTTAACGAGCGCCAATCCCAGGGGTGGCATATGGGAAGGAATGCCGCGGCAATGGCTCTGGCCTTATGGTCTCTGGTGGTTTTCTGGTTGTTTGTGTTAAAATAGAAAAAAATAGATTTCAGACGAGGGGGTCAGGCCATGAATCGGCAGGTGTTGTTCAGGAAATCTCCGGGTCTACGGAAACTGGCGCCCCTGACGGCTTTGTTTCTAGGCTACAGCAATCTGGGGTATGGCAAAAAAACCCGGGAGGCTCGGCAGGTGGAGGTTGTTGGCAAAGACCTGAATCTGCGAGAATTGGCCCGTCAGAAGCTCCATCACGGGGGCGATCACTTCGTGAACCCCTTCGGCAGGAGGAGACACGGTAATCTCTGGAGAGTACTTTACTGGAAGTGCTTCAGTCAAAACCGGTTCAGACCTTTTTATGAACAGGAGCGGGTGGTCCCCGTCTCTATCGACTGGGAGCCAATCCGCCGACACCGAGGGCTGTCGGTTACCTTCCTGAAACATGCCAGCGTACTGATAAAAGACCAGGATAAGTACCTGCTGGTGGACCCGGTCTTTTTCAGCCTGTCGCGGTTTATCCGCGACTTCAGCCCTCTGGCTTTCGACCCGAGCGACATGCCCAAACCGGACCACGTGCTCATCACCCATGGTCACCTGGACCACCTCGACATCCGATCCCTTGCATGCCTGGACGGGAGCGCGCATGTGATCACTCCTCTGGGCTACGATCACATCTTTGGACCCGTGCGCACGAACGGCCGAACCCAGCTGGATTGGTTTGAGACCTTCGAGGACGGAAGGCGGGAAATTACGCTGCTTCCCTGCGACCACTGGACCATGTGGAATCTTTTCGACGGCCCCAACCGTTGCCTGTGGGGTTCATATGTGCTCCGCAGCGCCAGCGGTCCCACCCTGTTCATTTCCGGTGACACCGCGTACTTTGACCATTTCCGCGAAATCGGGGAAGAATTCCCGATAGACCTGGCAATCATTAACCTCGGTGCGTACGAGCCCGGCTGGTTTATGGCGGACATCCACATGAACCCCGCCGAGACGGTCCGCGCTTTCAGAGAGCTGGGAGCCGCCCGTCTTTTGATCGTACACTGGGGAACCTTTCGGCTGGGCGACGAGCCTGTCCATTTTCCACCCATGGAGATCAGAAGGGAAATGGACAAGGCGGCTCTGCTGGATCGGCTCGTCCAGCTGAACCACGGTGAAACCCTCTTCATGTAAATCTAGATCTTTTCTCTCGGCAAACGGATGGCAAGACTGTCAGCGGATAGAAAAAAATTCATCCCAGAAGCCATTGTGAGCGACCAAACCAGCTGTGAAAGCAGGATTCTTCCAGGTAAAAACCCGCGAGCAGGTGTGGGAAGCCTTCCAGCGCTTTGCTCTCCTTGATGCGGAAGAAGTTTCGCTGGACCGAGCGTTGAACCGGGTACTGGCACATCCCGTGGTGGCCAGCGAAGACCTCCCCGGGTTTACGCGCTCCACCATGGATGGCTATGCGTTGCGCTCCCGTGATACATTCGGCGCCTCGGAGAGCCTCCCTTGTCTTCTTGAGATTGTGGGCGAGGTGGCCATGGGAAAGCAGCCTGCCTTCGAACTGGACACCGGCAAGGCTGCAAGGATTCACACCGGAGGAATGCTCCCTGCGGGGGCTGACAGTGTTGTCATGCTCGAATACACCGAGGAGCTGGATGAGAGAAGTGTGGCTGTCAGCCGCAGTGTGGCTCCTCTGGAAAATGTGATAAGGCAGGGCGATGATGTAAGGGCCGGGCAGGAAGTGCTCCATTCCGGCAGGCGGCTTCGGGCCCAGGAGATAGGTCTGTTGGCCGGCTTCGGGAGGGAGCGGGTGACCGTGAGATGCCGGCCGAAGGTGGCCATCATCAGCTCTGGCGACGAGATTGTTCCCGTGGAGCAAGGGCTTCGCCCCGGCGAACTGCATGATATGAATTCTTACAGTCTCGGCGCCATGGTGCAGGATTGTGGTGGGGAGCCTGCGCAGCTCGGTGTGGTTCCTGATCACATTCCGGCCCTGCGTGCCAAGTGTGAGGAAGCACTGGCTTGGGCCGACATCTGCCTTATATCCGGGGGATCATCGGTGGGAAGCCGTGACCTTACCCTGGAGGTTCTCACTTCATTGCCCGACAGTGACATTCTGGTACACGGTGTTGCCATCAGTCCTGGGAAACCCACGCTGCTGGTAAAGGTCGGCACCAGGGCTTTCTGGGGTATTCCCGGGCAGGTAGCCTCGGCTATGGTGGTGTTTCACGTGCTGGTTCGTCCTTTCACGGCCTATTTGAGCGGGGCTCCTCCTGTGCTTGGACAGGGCTGGCCGCTGCAGGCTCGACTGAGCCGGAATGTAGCCTCCAAACAGGGAAGGGAGGACTTCATCCGGGTCAACCTGCGTGAAGACAACGGAGTCCTTGTTGCTGAACCCATGTTCGGGCACTCGGGACTCATCTCCACCCTGGTACGCGCAACCGGCCTGGTCCGGATGGAGCGACACGTTGAAGGGCTCTATGCAGGCGAGACTGTGGAGGTGTGGACACTATAGACAGGCTCCATCGCCCTGGAGCTGTTCGGATTTTCCATATTCCACTGTGATCCGCCCTTCCAGCCCGTCCAGGCACTGGCCACTAACTCTCTACACAGGTACGGGGCATATGGCACGGCGAATCTATCTCAAGATGAAATCCCTCGAACAAGCGCGAGAGATCTTTCTGGGCCATTGGGACCTGAAGGCCATGCTCTCCGGTGAGACCATCCCTACCATAGAGGCTGCCGGCCGGGTGACTGCGGAGCCTGCTTTCGCCCGGTTTTCGGTTCCCACCTTTCATGCAGCGGCAATGGACGGCATAGCCGTGAAGGCGGAGAAGACCTTCGGCGCCACCCCGGAAACTCCGGTGCAGCTGGAGTCGGGAACCGAGGCCCACTGGGTCAACACTGGCGAGGTGATGCCCCCGGGCACAGACGCAGTCATTATGGTGGAGAATGTCCACCAGGTCAACGAGACCACGGTGGAGATACAGGCCGCTGCCTTTCCGTGGCTGCACGTGCGCAAGGTGGGCGAAGATATTGTGGCCACTGAACTCCTCGTACCGCAAAACCATCTGATCACCCCTCATGACACCGGTGCGCTTCTGGGCGGCGGTGTGCTGGAGGTGGAGGTGAAACGCCAGCCGCGGGTGATCGTCATTCCCACCGGTGATGAACTGGTGGAGGCCGAGTCGCTGCGACATGCGCAGGGGCCGCCGACGGGCAAGGTGGTGGAGTTCAACTCCTGGGTCCTGGTCAGCCTTGTCCGACAGTGGGGCGGACTGTGCCATCGTCATCCTATCGTGCCGGACGATCCTGAACGTCTGCGTCAGGCACTGATGGCAGCAGTGGCCGAGCAATACGATGTGGTGATTGTCAACGCCGGATCTTCGGCTGGCTCCGAGGACCATACCGCCAACCTCATGGACGAACTTGGAGAAGTGCTGGTGCACGGGGTGGCGATCATGCCAGGCAAGCCAACGGTACTGGGGGAGATCGAGGGAAAACCCGTGCTTGGCAATCCCGGCTATCCGGTTTCCGCGGTGATCAGTATGGAGCAATTCGTTCGCCCGCTCCTGTACCGGATGCAGGGTCTGGCTGAAGCCGAACCAGAGCGGGTGGAGGCCTACCCCTCCCAGAAGATCCCCTCGAAACTCGGGTTGGAAGAATTTGTGCGGGTCAATCTCGGCCGGGTAGGAGATCGGCTCGTGGCCACCCCATTGCCGCGGGGCGCAGGCTCCATCACCACTCTGACTCAAGCCACCGGTTTTCTGCGCATTCCGGACACCGTTGAGGGGGTCACCGAACTCCAACCCCAGCCTGTTACCCTGCTCACCTCCGGGGCTGGTATCGAATCCACCCTGGTAGTGGTGGGCAGCCACGATATGACCCTGGATCTCATTGCGAACCTCCTGAAGAAATACCATCCGGAGGTGAACCTGGCCTCCAGCAATGTAGGCAGTCTGGGGGGACTCCTGGCGTTGCGGAAGGGAACCGCCCATCTGGCAGGTTCTCACCTGCTTGATACCGAAACCGGGGAATACAACATCTCGTACATCCAGCGTTACCTTCCCGATATGCCTGTGCGGTTGATAAACCTGACATACCGTGAGCAGGGTTTGATGGTCGCTCCGGGCAACCCCAAGGCGATCGCCGGGCTTGCAGATCTCAGCCGTCCGGGGGTGAGCTTCATCAATCGCCAGGGGGGATCCGGAACCCGTATTCTCCTGGACTGGAAGCTGGCGCAGCTAGGCGTCGATCCCGCCAGCATCGATGGATACGAACGGGAGGAATACACCCACATGGCAGTGGCGGTGGATGTGCTGAGCGGTAGTGCAGACGTGGGTATGGGAATTTATGCGGCGGCACGGGCTCTGGGTCTTCATTTTGTACCGGTGATCACCGAACGATACGATCTGGTGATCCCTGCTTGCCATCTGGAAAATCCTTTGGTGCAAATCTTGCTTGAGGTCATTGGCACCGAGAAGTTCAAGGCAAGGGTAATGGCACTGGGGGGTTATGATGTCCGGGATACCGGCCGCCTCATGGCCTCCTGCAACGAGAGGTCGGCCTCGCGCCCCTAGCTGTGAAAACGGTGGCTGTGTCCGAAAGGCTCAAAGAGCAGATCAAGAGACTGAACCAGATAGGTATTGCCCTTACCGGTGAGACTCACCTGCCGTCTTTGCTGGAACTCATCGTTTCCGAAGTTCGAGGGTTCACCAGGGCTGACGCCGGGAGTCTCTACATCAAAGACGGCGACCACCTGCGTTTCGAGGTGGCGCAGAACGATACCCTCGCGGCTCGAAACGGCAGGCTTTCTGATGCATTTCGCCCATATCGTGTTCTGCTGGACAAGACGAGCATTGCCGGTTATGTGGCACTAACCGGCGAGACCCTGAACATCCCCGACGTCTACCAGCTCTCAGGAAATGAGGCATACCGCTTCAACTCGGAGTTCGACAAACGCAATCGCTACCATACCCGTTCCATGCTCGTAGTTCCCATGCGCGACCACGAGAATGAAACAACCGGCGTCCTCCAACTGATAAATTCCCTGGATGAAAAGGGCACGGTCACTGTGTTTGACCGTGAGCAGGAGGAACTGGTGGCGTCTCTTGCTTCTCAGGCCGCGACAGCAGTTCAGCATGCCCGCCTCATCAATTCTATTCGCGAGATCTTTGCGGCGTTGGTTCGCTATTCGGCCTCTGCCATCGACGCCAGGAGTCCCCATACAGCGGGACACTCACGCCGGGTGGCATCCTATGCCATGCGTCTGGCCAGGGCGGTGAATGATGAGCAGGAGGGACCGCTGGCCAACGTCTCTTTCAGTGATAAAGAATTGCAGGAACTCCACTACGCTGCCTGGCTTCACGACATAGGGAAAATCGGGGTCAGGGAGGAGTTACTGGAAAAGGTCGACCGGATTTCCCCCTCAGCAATGGAGCTTATTGCAAGCCGTTTTGAAGCGATCAAACTGTCTGTAGTGTGCGAATATGAACGCCAGCGGGCTCAAGCCGGCAAGGTTGGCGGTGCGGCGGCTGAAGAATGTTCCCGGCGGCTGGACGAAGTAGAAGAAATCCTGGAGTTCATCCGGAGAATTAACCAGGCCAAGCGGATCAGCCCGGGGGAAACCAGGCGGCTTGAAAGCATCAAGAGAAAGACCTTCCGTAATGCCCGCGGCCAGGCAAGAACCTACCTCACGGAGGCAGAGTTTCGCCAACTCAGCATACCCGCCGGCAACCTCACCGAGGAGGAATATCAGGAAATCCAGAATCACGTGGTCTACACGATGAACATCATCAACAAGATTCCGTTCACCAGGGATCTCAAGCGAATTCCTATGATTGCTGCGGCGCATCACGAAAAGCTGGACGGATCCGGTTACCCCCTTGGTCTCAGAGCTCCGGAGATTCTGCTCCAGGCCCGTATCCTGGGTGTGGCCGACGTCTACGATGCGCTCACCGCGGCGGATCGTCCCTACCGCGGGGCGATGCCGACGAATGAGGCTTTGCAGTACTTGCTCAAGGAGGCAGAGACAGGGCGGCTGGACCCTGACCTGGTGGATCTGTTCGTGCGCAAGCGGCTCTACCGGGGGGTGATCTGACCACCAAGTGTCACTGCGGTCATTGGCACGGCCCGACCAAAGGGTCTGAATCAGGTGGCGTTGTCAGTGGCATCTGAGTTTCATGGCACCTGGCAGACAGGCAATGCGACATCCGTGGTAGGACGTGTGTAAAAAAATTGCAGACAGGCCCACCTGGAAGAAACCACCTGACACCCCTGGCGGTTGACGCAAAAGAGCCGATGCAGTAAGGTCTGACTTGGGAGGTATCGCGGATATGTCCAGAGGGGATGTGTTTACCGTCATGGAACGGGTTGCCGAGGAGCGCATCCGTGAGGCCCAACTGCGGGGTGATTTTGAAGACCTTCCAGGCAAAGGCGAGCCGCTTGCCCTGGAGGATGACCGTCACATTCCCGAGGACCTTCGTCTTGCCTACAAAATTCTCAAAAACGCCGATTGTCTACCCCCCGAGTTGGAATTGAAAAGGGAGATCCACACTACCGAGCAGTTACTGGGAGGGATCACCGACGAGGAGGAAAAGTACCGGCAGCTCAAAAGGCTCAACTTCCTGGTAATGAAGCTCAATATGATCCGTAAGGTTCCCATACAGTGGGAAGAGCATCAGCGCTACTATGAGAAAATCGTAGAGAGGGTGGGGAAGGGAAAACGGTGCTGAGGCCGTTTTTGGACACCTGTGTTTCCACTTGCACGAACCATGCACGAGATGAGCATAGCCC
>JBKHJD010000098.1:0-7614 GCA_046538315.1 Syntrophobacteria bacterium | reverse complement strand
GCCCTGGTCCCGGGGAAGAGAGCCCCGGTACTCATTTCAGAGGAGGTTGTCACCGGCATGCGCCCCGGCTCGGTTATCGTTGACCTCGCCGCAGAAAAAGGCGGCAACTGCGCCGTGACCCAGCCGGGCAAAAGGATCGTCCACAAAGGGATAACGGTGATCGGCTCCCTTAAGCCAGCGGCAGAAGTGCCTGTACATGCAAGCCAGATGTATGCCAGAAACATCTCCGCCTTTCTGCTCTCCATGGTGGAGAACGGGAATCTGAAGCTCGACACCCAAGATGAAATCGTCAAGGGCACTCTCGTCGCCCACGGGGGCCGGCTGGTGCATGAAGCGGTGCTTGCTGCGCTCACCCAAGGAGAGTAACACTATGGAAGTCTTTCTCGTCTCTCTTACCGTGTTTGTCCTGGCCATGTTCGTGGGGTTCGAGGTCATCACCAAAGTGCCCCCGACCCTGCACACCCCGCTCATGTCAGGAGCCAACGCCATCTCGGGCATCACCCTTGTTGGGGCGATTGTGGCAGCAGGCTCCGGGGAATCTACTGTCGCCGCTGTCCTCGGCTTTGTCGCGCTGATTATGGCAACCACAAACGTGGTCGGCGGCTTCCTGGTCACCAACCGCATGCTGACAATGTTCAAGCGAAAAAAAGGTAAGCTATGGCAGTTTACTATCTCAACATAGTGTACCTGGTCTCCTCCATATGCTTTATCCTGGGTCTCAAAGGCCTGGCCTCACCGCGTACTGCGCCGCGCGGTAACCTGGTGGGCGCCTTCGGCATGCTTCTCGCGGTAGTGGCCACCTTGTTTGATCGGCACATACTCACTTATGAGCTCATCATTTTGGGATTCCTCCTGGGCGCATCTGCAGGAACGTACCTCGCCCTCAGGGTAAAGATGACTGCCATGCCCCAACTGGTCGCAGCTTTTAATGGGTTCGGTGGAGGCGCTTCTGCCCTTGTCGCCACCGCCGCTCTCGTGGCCCCGGGCGAGCTTACCAATGTCCCTTTATCGCAGCTTTACATCGCCAGTGCAGCCAGCGGTCTGATCGGCGCCGTAACGTTCAGCGGCAGCATGGTGGCCTGGGCCAAGTTACAGGGAGTGGTCCACTGGCAGCCCCGGAGCAGCAATGTTCACAAGGGCGTCAATGCTCTTCTCTTCATGGTGGTTCTGGCATTGGCGGCTCTTATAGTGACTCAACTCGCAGGCTTGTGGGCCTTCTGGACCCTGGTCGCCCTGGCGCTCGTGCTGGGTGTACTGCTGACTCTGCCCATCGGGGGAGCTGACATGCCTGTGGTCATTGCCCTGCTCAATTCTTACTCCGGCCTTGCAGCGGCTGCCACCGGTTTCGTCCTCGGCAATAACGTGCTCATCATCAGCGGCTCCCTGGTGGGGGCTTCCGGCATCGTCCTGACAAACATCATGTGCAAGGCGATGAATCGCTCATTGCCCAACGTGCTCTTCGGCACGCTCCAGCCCTCGGGCAAAAGCAGCACCGAGGATGACGTCTACGACGGCCGTGTCACGAGCGCCTCCGCCGAAGAGGCCGCCACGATCTTCGACGCAGCACGGCTCGTCATTATCGTACCTGGCTACGGAATGGCTGTGGCCCAGGCCCAGCATGCGGTGCGCGACCTCGCCAGCCTTCTGGAAGAGCGCGGCGCAGAGGTGCGATACGCCATCCATCCTGTTGCAGGCCGAATGCCCGGCCACATGAACGTCCTTCTCGCAGAAGCCGACGTACCCTACGATCAGCTCTACGAACTGGATCGGATCAACGGCGACTTTTCCCAGGCAGACGTCGCTCTGGTCGTCGGCGCCAACGACGTGGTGAATCCCGCTGCGCGTGACGATCCCTCAAGTAGCATATACGGCATGCCCATCCTCAATGTGGATAAAGCCCGGACGGTCGTGGTGGTAAAGCGCAGTCTGAGCCCTGGATTTGCGGGCATCCCCAATCAACTGTTCGCCGCCCCCAATACCCTCATGCTCTTTGGTGACGGCAAAGATATGGTGCGCGAGCTCATCGCCGCAGTGAAAGAAAACTAATTTTTTCTTCCTGAGCCGCAGGGAAAAGTCCAGGAGAAAGAAATGAGCAAAACCCAGGAGACCGTGAGCCAACAAAAGACTCTCGGCAGGAAAGAGCGAGGTCGCGCCTTCAAAGAGAAGATTTTGAATCTGCTCAGCGCCGAAAATCCGGAGTGTTCAGTGGAGACGCTATGCCAGTTCCCTGAGCGGCAGGTGATCAATCCCCTCTGCATCTTTCTCTGCCATAGTGAGCCGCACATCAGGTGTCGTGCCATCAGGGCCGCAGGAGCGGTGGTGGCCAACCTTGCCGAGAAGGACATGGAATCCGCCCGGGTGCTCATGCGCCGTATGATGTGGAATCTAAACGATGAATCGGGGGGTATCGGCTGGGGAATGCCGGAGGCCATGGGCGAGAGTATGGCGCATCACCAAGGACTGGCCAGGGAATATGCCCGCATTCTCATCTCTTACGCGCGTGAAGACGGCAATTTTCTGGAATATGAACCCTTGCAGCGCGGAGTGCTCTGGGGATTGGGAAGACTTGCCCAGGCAAGGCCCCATCTCTTGCAGGATCATGTTTCCCCCCTCAAGGGGTATCTCACCTCAGACGATGGCACGCTTCGAGGCCTGGCCGCCTGGATAATGGGCCTGATCGGTGCCGGCGAGGCCCGCTCCGGCCTGGAGCAACTGGTGGAAGATACAACGGAGATCACCTTTTGTGAAAACGGGAAAGCACGAACCTGTCGAGTGAGCGATCTGGCGCGAGAGGCTCTGGCGAAAATCGATGCACAGAGCGCAGTACATTGATCACAGGAAAGCTGCTCCCGACAAGGTGGCACTTTCTGCTGACTGGAGGTACGGATATGAAACTGAGCGAATACTTCGAATCGGCCAAAGGGCGGGGGGTTCTGGCTACTGCGGATGCAGAGGGCCGGGTGGACGCTGCTGTATACGCCAGACCCCATTTCATAGACGATGAGACGGTAGCATTCATCATGCGGGACCGGCTCACCCATCACAACATTCAGTCCAACCCACATGCGGCCTACCTTTTCATGGAAGCAGGCGAAAAGGTTTCCGGCAAGAGGCTCTTTCTGACCAAAACCGGCGAAGAGAAAGACAGTGAACTCCTTTACGCCCTTCGGAGAAGACAGTACCCGGATGAGAAAAACGAGCCGAAGTTCCTCGTTTTCTTTCGCATCGACAAAGTGCTGCCGCTGATCGGTAGTGGTCCGGATCCGCGAACCGAGGCCTAGCCTGTAAGCAAAGAAAAATTCTGGGTGTCCCGAGCGAAGGCGGGGAAGTCAAAGGGTAGCGCTTTCTCCCACAGGTGGACCGCCGGCGTGTCCGGTCGGCACAACCGCAGGTACGACCGTTGCCTTCGGCTACGACATATGTCACAATTTTTAGGTAAAAGAAGCCGATGTTTTCCTGATTTCCCTTCCACCCGCTTGCAAGCCATCCTGCTTTGTCCGGGCGAAGGCGATTATCCAGGCAGAAACCGGAGAAACCAAGAAAAGGGGGACAGACTATGCAGCAGGATTCCGTAACGCTCTATTCCATCAGCACGTGCGGCCACTGTAAGGCCACCAAGAAACTGCTCGATGAGTGCACCGTGCAATACGATTTTACCGACGTGGATCTACTGGAAGGCAAGGAGCGGGCCGCCGTCCTGGAGGATGTAAAAAAATTCAATCCCGCCTGTTCGTTTCCGACCATCATTATCGGGGACAAAGTGATAGTGGGGTACAAGGAAAACGAGATCAAGGAAGCCCTCAACCTATGAACGATCCGGAAAAGAAGGATGTAGAAAAACTCTACGAGATGTTGAAAAAGGTCCAGGAGCCTAAAGGCTACTACTTCAACCGCAACAGGGAAAAAACCTTTGAACTGCTGGAAGGGCTCCTTGTCAACAAGCAGCGTTACGGCTACATGGCCTGTCCTTGCAGGCTGGCATCCGGCGATCGGGAGTGGGACAAAGACATCATCTGCCCCTGCGTCTATCGAACCCCGGATGTGGAGGAATACGGCAGCTGCTTCTGCAACCTGTATGTCAGCAGAGAATGGAACGAGGGGAAGGTTCCAAACCAGTACGTTCCCGAACGCCGGCCTCCAGAAAAATACCGCTTTTAATGGGCAGTGTCAGTTGTCAGTTGTCCGTTGTCCGTTGTATCAATGTTTTCATAGGGTTGAGTAGATTCCACCTTACTCTAATATTACCCATATGTATACCGTCATAACTTTTTTCGTATAGCATAACACTCGACTGATCTTTCGGCAGAAAGGCTCAGTTTACTCTCCCTGCGGGTTGACACTGGAACACACTTGACACCGTGGCCGCGTGCAGGTACCGGCGGCCGGCGGGAGGCCTGAGCCACTTCCGCAGCTGCCAGTGGGGTGGTTCCGCAGGAAAGGGAAACCGGGAAGCGGCGTGTTTTCCCGCGCGGAGCTGCGCTCAAGTGACCAGGCCGGGAGACTCGAAACGAAGAAGAGCCACAAAGGCCTCCCAAATAAATGCTCTTACATCATATCCTTGTCGCTCTGTTCCACAGCGCGGTCGATCTCGGCCTTGAGCTTGGCCGGCAGCCCTGGAATATCAACGCTGAGAAAGCCTCGAACAATGGTTGCCGTAGCTTCGTCTTCAGTGAGTCCACGAGACATGAGGTAGAGAATTTCCTCCTGGGCGATCTTTCCCACCGCAGCCTCGTGCGACATCTCCACGCCGTCCACCTTGCCCTGTAGCTCCGGAATGGCATGAACGGATCCACCGTTAAGAATGAGGCCCCGGCACTCCAGGTGGGCCTTCACTCCTGGAACCTCACCGATCAAATCTCCCCGCGCGATGATGTCGCCGCCGTTGGTGATGGCACGGGAAACGATCTCGGCACGCGTCTGGGGTTCTTTCAGGAAAATGCGCCCGCCCACATCCATTGTTGATCCCGGGCTTCCCACGAGCAAGCTGTAGAAACGGGCAATCGCCCCTTTACCCACCAGGTGTGTTGAGGGATACATTTGCAAGGACTTTACCGGCTTCATGCAGATGTAGTTGTTGAGAAAAAGACCACCTTCTTCCACCCTGCCTGCAGATCGAGGCCGGACCATCATCTCCTCGGCCCAGTTGTGGATCATAGTAAAGCTCAGCTTTGCGTCCTTTTTGACGAAAAATTCCGAGACTCCCACGTGAAGCCCGCGTCGCAGGTGGGCGGCTGTTGCGCACCCTGTGATGACATGGAGTTCCGAGCCCTCCTCGGCGATGATCAGGTTGTGGACATTCTGGCTCAGACCGTCCTTGTCCATATACAGACACGCCTGCACCGGATAGATCACTTTGCTTCCGGGAAGGGCCCTGATCACATAGCCGTCGTGGAGATCAAGCTGGGCCCTCGCAGTGTACTTGTCCGCATCCACTGCAACCAGCTTCCAGTAGTAGTCCTGAACCCACTCGTACTGTTCGAGGGCTTGCTTGATTGGGATCACCTCGAGGCCTTCCTGCCGGGAGCGGCTATGCACAACCGATGTATCCCGTTGCACGTAGGTTCCGGACCTGTCCTTTTCCTGGACATCCACTCCAGCCATGAGCAACCGCATCCTGTCCTCTTCCGGCAGGCTGCTGAGGTCTTCCACGTAGTCCAGATGCACGGGCTCCACCGTATAGCTTTCCAGATCAATGTCCTCACCTAGCAAGGCCCTCTTATCCCTCGCCTTGACAGCCGTTTCATCTAAATGAGACATCGTACACACTCCTCGTATCCAATTTTGCTGATGCACTCCAAGATTTCCTGGGGATTGGTTGTGCAGCTCAATACGCCGTCATAGAGAACCTGTCCCTTGTCTGCGCTCACGTAATCCAGGATGAAGCCGGCGTGGGTAATGATGAGGCCCATCTTGGTGCGTTCCTCCCGAAGCTGTTTGCGCGACTTTTCCTTGGGATGTAACGGCAAATTCCTCTGGAGCAATGCCTTTACGGTGTTGCCTATGAGGGCGATGTTTTCCAGGTCCACACCCGACTCCGGCTCATCGAAGAGCATCAGATCAGGATCCTGGGCCATGAGCTGCAAGAGTTCGGAACGCTTGATCTCGCCGCCTGAAAAACCCGCATTCAGGTCACGCTCCAGGAAACCGGTAAAATTCAGCTTGCCTGCTAGGCCCTCCACATCCACTTCTTTTCCAGCGCAGATGCCGATCATCTGCCGGGTCTTCAGCCCGTGGATCGTAGGTGGTCGCTGGTAGGACATACCGATGCCCAGTTGGGCTCTTTCGTTTACCGGCAAGTTGGTAATGTCCTTCCCTTTGAACACAATCTTTCCACCGGTTACCCTGTACTGGGGATACCCCATGATGGTCATTAACAGAGATGTCTTGCCCGATCCATTGGGTCCGAAAAGGACGTGGTTTTCACCTGGAAGAATCTCCAGGTCTATATGCTTCAGGACTTCTCGCCCTTCAAGCTCAACGCGCAGATCCTCGATTGTCAACATGTTGCTCTCTCCTGGCAATCAATGGTATATGGCTGGTTGAATCATTTCTTCCGCAAGCCGAGACCTCCCGGCTCAATTGATTGAGACGCGTACCGTTTTTTGCCTGAATTTCGCTCATCTGATCTTCCTCGCCTTGAGATGAAAAACAACTGCACGCTAAAGATAAGCACTACGGGATTGGTAGTCTATACGCTCCAGGCTACGCCGGGACGGCCTTTCCTGTATTTGGAGAAAAGATGTGGAGCAGGGGAAAGGAAAAAAATCCGGCAGGAGCGTGCGACTTACGAGGCATCAGGAAGCATCGAGCATTCTGCCTTGTTGATTATTCCAGTACATAGTGCTTTTGCTGACCTTACCGCTATTTCCTCTCCCGGGAAAGATGTAGGCTCTCAACGGCTCTTCTGCCCAGGGCCAAAGCCTGGTGCATTGCTTCAGGATGCTCGGCAATCTCACCTTTTAGCTCGATTTTGCTGAAGAATAGGCCCCCCTCGTACCTCATGTCCAGGGCGTCGAAGAAGTATCTGGCGGTGAGCTCTGCTCCCTGAAAGAGGTTTGCTCCCCTGGTGGCTCCCACAGAAATCAGGTAGCCTGTGCCGCTGTGATCGGTAGGTCTTTCACCCGGAGCCCTCTCCAACATTCTCCTCGCCCACATGGCCTGGGTCCGGTCGATCAGGGCCTTGACCTGGGCGGTGACGCTGTAGAAAAAGATGGGAGAGGCCAGAAAGATGATATCAGCCTCTTGCAACAGGGGATACACGGACTGCATGTCATCTTGAACCACGCACTCCCCCGTGTCGTCACAACCCCCGCACTCCAGGCAGCCACAGATCTCCAAATCGCGGGCGTAGACCACCGCCGCTTCCGCACCGGCCCCTCGCGCTCCCTCAAGGACTCGATCGAGAAGCAGATCCGTATTGCCTCCTTTGCGGGGGCTTCCGTAAATCCCCAGAATCTTGACCGCCACGTGTGTTTTCGTCGTCCTTTCTCGCCCGAGCAAAAATTCTTAAAAAAACCCAGGGGAACTCTCAAGCAGGGCAGAGACCATCGCATCCTGTCTCTGCCCCTCTCCTCTGTCAACCCCTACGATCCCAGCCGCGGATCACTGCCAGTC
>JBKHJD010000097.1:0-7696 GCA_046538315.1 Syntrophobacteria bacterium | reverse complement strand
GCTGGACACCCTCGTTGGACGCCTTCTTGGAGAGGATCTTGAGCCTCGTCTGAAAATCCGGTGGCTCGATGTGGGTGATTATGCCGGCACTCAACCGTGATTGCAGCTTGCTCTTCAGCTTGGGAATATCCCTGGGGAAATGGGTTCCGGTAAATACGACTTTCTTGTTATCATGGGAGAGGGCGTCAAGGGTATAGGCGAGTTCCACCTGCGTCTTCTCCTTGCCGCTCAGAAATTGCATCTCTTCCAGCAGGAGTACATCGCACATGCCGCGGTACTTCTCTTTGAAGAGCTCCATGCGATGCTGCTTGATGGCAGCAATCATCTCGTTGGTAAAATCCTCGGTGGTAAGGTAGTAGACCCTGGCATCGGGCTTGTGCTGAAGGATATGGTTGCCAATGGCATGGGAGAGGTGACTCTTGCCCAGACCTGTATCACTCAGAAGATAGAGAGAGTTACAGGGGGTCTGGGTACCGGTGGCCACGGCCAGGGCGGCAGAGAAAGCAAAGCTGTTGCCCATGCCCACAACGAATTCATCAAAGGTGAACCGCCGGTTAAGACGGTGGGCACAGCTGGCCGCCGGGCCGGGGAGAGGCAGGGACATTTGGCTCGTGTCCTCCTCATCATGTCGAGACGACCTTCGAGGTGTTCGTGCAACCTGCAGATGAATCTCCACAGGCATATTGCTCACCCGTTCCCAGCTCTCCTGGATCTCGGCGAGATAGTTTTCCCGTAGCCAGTTGAGGAAAAACCGGTTGGGACATCCCAGGGAGACCGCCCGGTCCTCGGAAGAGACCAGTTCCAGAGGATGGATCCAGATCTTGAAGCAATTGCTGGAAATCCTGCTTTGCAGATCATCCTTGACCTTTGTCCAGATCTCCTCCATAGAAGGAATCTCTCGCGGTAAAGTGTGTGGTTGGGTTCCGCCCTTTTCAGGCGAGGATCTGCCGGCTCGTCGTCTGAGCTGCCCACGAGCAGCTCCAGGGTTGTTCTCGCTTCTGGATCGGAGTAAGGCTCGGCACGTTCATTGTCTCTTCGCCGCGGTTATACCGCGCGGGCTTGTCTGCACAGAAAGAACTCTCGATTTCGGATTGGCTAGGAAGTGGTAGTTAGATCGTCTCTACTCTAGCCTGCGCTTGAGGTATGGAGATTGATTGCATGCAGGGGCTATGTACCCCCTTCCCGCCCGGTCTGTCAAAGTCCATATATCGGCATTTTAATCCAGCCGGCCCACAGTTGTTAACAACAAAATTTGACCCAGATTTCCAAGTCTTGGTTGCTTTCTCGCAGATAACACTCCGGCAATAGTCATCTTTCCTTTATTCTCATAATACTACTGAAATTCAAACCCTTAGAGGAAAACATATCCTGGGCCTTCCATTATCCACACCTATGATCTTGTCGTTTCTCAAATTTCCTTGTTTTTTTGTCCCTGGCGCCTTATGAGATAATTTTCACAGTTCACCGTTGAATTTAAAACGAGATTTTGCCAATATACTTAAGAAATTTTGCTCCACTACAATCGTTGACCACATGTTAACAACAGTGTCGGAATAAACTCGGGTCCTGTGTAGGGCTCACCTGGGGCTGGCGCCGGTGTAATTTCGTGCCGCCCTTAAAAAAGGAGAGTGAACATGGCTAAACTCACTCTGGCCCTGCTTAGCGGCGGGCGTTCCGCGGAGCGCGAGGTCTCGCTGAAAAGTGGTGAGCAGGTTTACCAGGCCCTGGATAAGGCCAAGTATGAGATCAGGCGCTATGACCCCAGGGACGATCTGGCCCGGCTGCTGGCGGAGGCCGCGGAGATCGATGTGGCCCTTATCATTTTGCATGGCCGGCACGGCGAGGACGGCACCATCCAGGGGCTGCTCGAACTTCTGGATATTCCGTACCACGGCAGCGGTGTCCTCGGCAGTGCTCTCGCCATCAACAAAATTCAATCCAAACGGACCTATGAGCACGCCGGGCTGCCTGTGTCTCCCTACCTGGTGCTCGATAAACACGATCCTCACCCCCAGGCAAAAACCATTGACATCCTCGGGCTCCCCGTGGTGGTCAAACCGGAGCATGAAGGCTCCAGTATAGGTCTCAGCATTGTCCGGGAGTCCGGCGACCTCATACCGGCGCTGGAAACGGCCTGGCATTATGACCGAATGGCCCTGGTGGAAAAATACATCTCCGGCATCGAGATCACGGGAGCTGTTCTCGGTAATCGAAAACCGGAACCACTCCCCCTGGTGGAAATTGTCCCCAGCCGCCAGTATGGCTTTTTCACCTTTGAGGCGAAATACAAACCCGGAGCCACTGAAGAGATCTGTCCGGCCCGTCTCAGCCCGGAGCTCACCGGCAAGGCCCAGCAGTATGCGGTTCGAGCTCATCAGACCCTGAGGTGCCGGGGATACAGCCGCACAGATATGATCGCCACCGACGATGAGGTCTATGTTCTTGAGACCAATACCATTCCGGGCATGACCGCCACCAGTCTCTACCCCCAGGCCGCGGCTGCCGCCGGGATCGACTTTTCCGAACTCCTGGACCGGCTGGTTCACCTGGCACTGGAGAAAGAGTAACTCCTTGGTCGGGTCAGGTGGTTGTTGTCAGTTGTCCGTTGCAAGTAGGTAGGGTCGCTTATCTGCAACAAAAGACTCAGCAAATGCGCGGCAGTTGTTCGCCACTGAGCATACCTACAATCCGGGTGCCGCCAATTCCGGTTTGCAGGACTACCTTCTCCGGGTGATCAGAAACTACTGCACCGATGATGCAGGCCTCCCTGCCAAGCTCGTGCTGGCGCATGGCGCTCAGAACCAAATCTGCGTCCTCTTCCGCCACCAGGGCAAGCACCTTGCCTTCATTGGCCACGTACAAGGGATCAAGACCCAGCATTTCGCAGGCCGCCCTCACCGCTGGCCGTACGGGCAGTCGGGCCTCCTGGAGGCGGATACCCACACCCGACTGCCGCGCCACCTCATTGAGAACCGTCGCAACCCCGCCGCGGGTGGGATCCCGCAGCACATGGATTTTGCAACTCGCTTTGAGCATCGAGCAAACGAGACCGTTGAGAGGCGCCGAGTCGCTCTTGAGTTCCGTCTGGAAGGACAAGCCCTCCCGGGTGGAAAGCACTGCAATACCGTGGTCACCCATCGGTCCGTTGATCAGGACCACATCACCCGTCCGGGCGTTCTGTCCGGCGACATCCACTCCCGGGGGAATGATACCCACGCCAGCGGTAGTGATGAACAAACCATCGGCTTTGCCCCGCGGCACCACCTTGGTATCTCCGGCCACCACCTGGACACCGGCCTCCCGCGCTGCTCTGGACATGGAGTTGACAATTCGCTCAAGATCAGCCAACTCCAGCCCTTCTTCGAGAATAAAGCCCACACTGAGGTAGCGGGGCTCGGCGCCTCGCATGGCCAGATCGTTTACAGTTCCATGCACCGCGAGACTGCCGATATCGCCGCCCGGGAAAAAAATGGGATCCACCACGTAGGAGTCCGTACTCATAGCCAGGCGCATATCCGGAAACTCCAGCAAAGCGCTGTCATTCAGTTCGGCGAGAATGCGGTTTTCCAGGGCAGGCAGAAACGTTCGTGCCAAAAGTTCCTGTGAGGCCCTGCCGCCTGCACCGTGATCAAGTTGGATCCGTCTGATCTGCATGGATTTTTTCGTTCATTTCGATTCCGTTGCCACTGAGCCGTTGGCCTCAGACATCACCATACTGGTAATAGGCTGCGCAGGTCCCCTCACTGGATACCATACACGGACCGTACGGAGTGGCCGGGGTGCAGCGCTTGCGAAACAGGGAGCATTCTGGCGGCGTACAGGCACCTCTGAGCACGTCGCCACAACGACAGCCGGACGTCTCCCGGGCCGGGGTGACGGTCAGGTCGAAATGATTCTCAGCCGCGTAGGTACAGTACTCCGGACGCAACTTCAGACCACTCCGGGCAATGCACCCCAGACCTCGCCATTCGGCGTCAACCGGCTCAAACACCTCCTGCATCAGGTACCGGGCTCTGGGATTGCCCTGGGGATGTACCCCCCGGCTGTATTGAATTTCCACGGCACAACGTTTCTGCTCCAGCTGCTCTACGAGCATATAGACACTCTGCAGTATATCCACAGGCTCAAAGCCGCTCACCACACAGGGCTTACCGTAATGCTCAACCACTTTGCTGTACGGCTCGATGCCGATAATAGTGCTCACGTGTCCCGGGCAAATCACACCATCGATATGCACCTCGCCGGTCGACAGGAGCGCTTCCAGGGCCGGAGGCAACAACTTGTGCGCCGAGAGCACCAGGAAGTTGACCAGACCCTCTTGGCGAGCCTGGAAAACTGCCGCGGCAATGGTGGGTACCGTGGTCTCGAAGCCGATCCCCAGCATGACCACCCATCGGTCCCGGTTGCGCCTGGCCACCTCCAGTGCATCCAGGCTGGCATAGACCACGCGCACGTCTGCCCCCTGGGCCTTGGCCTGCTGCAACGAATACTCGGAGCCGGGCACCCGCATGAGGTCACCAAAGGTGACAACCGTCACCTCCGATTCCCGGCACAGCGCTATGGCGCGATCAATGTCCAGCGGCGCAGTGACGCAAACCGGACACCCCGGACCGGAAACAAGGGTGATGGTCCCTGGCAGAAGCGCTTTGATTCCGGAGCGAAAAATCGTCATTGTGTGGGTACCGCACACCTCCATGAGGCGGATGGGGCGTCGGGAGTGACTCCCAATTGAAGCAGCAATCCTCCCTGCCAATTCCGGATTACGATATTCATCCAGATACTTCATAGTCGAAAATTTCCCTGAAGTACGACAGAGTCTTTTGAGCCTCTTCGGGCTCCACCCGGTGAATGGCATACCCAGCGTGAACTATGAGGTAGTCGCCTACTTCAGGAAAGGAATCCACCAGATCCAGACAGGTCTGGCGTTGGATATCCCCCATCTTCACGGTGGCCATATTCCCCTCGATCTCGATCACCTCCATGGGAATGGCAAGACACATGTACTACTCCCTTTTCCCCTTGTTCCCGCATCAGCACCCAGTAATAATTCCTAATCTCACCCCGTCCTCGCACCAACAGCATCCCATCTCGCCGCGTCTCCGTGTCTGATTCCTGCTCAGGAGCCTGCTTTACTTTCGAGAAATGTCGCTCCCACCATCGCCTGTCCCAGGGAAATGCCTGCGTCGTTACAGGGAACACGCTGCGGGGTATAGACTCTGAGTCCCGAGGATGCCAGGCGTCTTTCCAGGTGTTCCAGGAGATAGACGTTCTGGAAAACCCCACCTGAGCATACCACCCTGTTGATGCCAAAACCTCTGCTCAAATGAAGGCAGGATTCTGTGAACATAGCTACCAGAGTCTCGTGGAATTTCCCGCTGATGACACCGGCGGGCTTCCCGGCAGCGACGTCTTCCGCCACCTGGGCAAAGATTGCGGTGGAATCCAGGATCACCCTGCCGGCCGCTTCAGTGAGCACGTAGTGATATTTGCCCGAACCAGGCTCCAGGCACTGTTCAAGTTCAATGGCCGCCTGTCCCTCGAAGGTGACGCGGTCTCTGAGACCTACGAGCGCTGCAACCGCATCAAACAGGCGGCCACAGCTGGAAGTGAGCGGACTGTTGAGCTGACGTTTCAGCATCTGCACGAGCAGGTTGATCCCCTGGCGGTCCCAGCCATGGCGCAGGAGGTGGGCATCATCAAAGATCGCCTCCCCGAAGGTGGCCCAGAGGTATGCCACTGCCATCCGCCAGGGTTCCTTGATGGCGGCCGTTCCACCGGGCATGGGCACATAGGCGAGATGGCCCAGGCGCTGGTAGCTTCTCTCATCTGCCGCCAGCAGCTCCCCTCCCCACACGCAGCCGTCCTCGCCATAGCCCGTTCCATCGAGGGCCAGGCCGAGCACCTTGCCCTCCAACCCATGCTCGGCCATACAGCTTACCACGTGGGCGTGGTGGTGCTGCACTGCCAGGGTGGGAAGCTCATCCTGGGCCGCTGCCAACCGAGTCGTCAGGTAGTCCGGGTGCATGTCGTGGACCACCAGACGGGGGGTCACTTCCAGAATGCGCCGGAGGTGACGAACCGTCTCCTCCAGGAACTCCAGGGTCTCCAGATTTTCAAGATCACCCAGGTGCTGACTGACAAAAGCACGGTTTTCTCTGATAAGGCAGATGGCCCCCTTGAGCCCCCCTCCGAGCGCCAGGACGGGGAGCACCGCTTTTCTGAGAAAAATGGGAACGGGAACGTATCCTCTGGATCTGCGAATCTGCCGGCTCTTGCCACCCACCACCCTGAGGATCGAATCATCGCTGCGGACCACAATGTCTCGATTGTGGCAGAGAAAGTAATCGGCAATGCCGCCCAATCGCTGGAAGGCCTCATAGTTGTCGACGGCAATGGGCTCCTCGCTGATATTGCCACTGGTCATCACCAGCGCCAGAAAGGGATAAGAAAGTAGCAAATAGTGGACAGGGGTATAGGGAAGCATCACCCCGAAGTAGCGGTTACCTGGAGCCACCTGCGGAGCAACAAGAGTGCCGGGTCGCTTGCGGACAATGACAATGGGGCGCTGGGACGAGCAAAGCAGGTGTTTTTCTTCGTCTTCCACCAGGGCATAGCGCTTCACCTGCTCCAGGCTCAAGGACATCAGGGCCAGCGGTTTTTCTTCCCTTCCCTTCCTCCAGCGCAGCCGCTCTACCGCCTCACTGCGGGCGGCATCCACGGCCAGGTGGAAGCCTCCGAGTCCTTTGACGGCCACAATGGCACCCTCGCCGAGATGCCGCGCGGCCGCAGCAATGGAGTCATCTTCCCTCAGATCGTTGCCGTGGGCATCGGTCAGCCAGACCCGCGGACCGCAGAGCCAACAGGCATTGGGCTGGGCATGGAACCGCCGATCAAGAGGGTCATGGTACTCGCGGGCACACTCGGCACACATGGAGAATGCTGCCATAGAGGTCCTGGAACGATCGTAGGGAATGTCCTGGATGATGGTGTAACGGGGCCCGCAGTTGGTGCAATTGATGAACGGGTAGCGGTAGCGCCTGTCCCCCGGGTCGAAAAGCTCTCGCAGGCACTCATGGCACGTTGCTGTATCAGGGGAAATAAGGGCCGCCCGCGGTTGACTCTGCTCGCTTGACCTGATCTCGAAGGCTCGGTAGGCGACAGGGGGCAGTTCTTCGGTCTCCATCTGCGTGATGCTGGCCAGTGGCGGTACCGATCCGGGCAACTCTTCCAAAAAGCAGTAGAGGGCTTCTTGCACACCCTCCAGCTCCATCTCAACCCCTTTGGCCGTATTGGCAACGTAGCCGTACAGCCGATGCCGCTGAGCCAGTTGATAAATAAAAGGGCGAAAACCCACCCCCTGAACAATTCCTTGAATACAAACTCTAAGCCGTTGTCTCATCTCCCTCGGCTTTGCGGACGACTACCTGCTGCCGAAGCCAGTCAAACCAGGCCTCCAGTCCTTCGCCCGTACGACAGGATATCTCCAGGATCTCCAGTTCAGGGTTCACCTGGAAGGCCAGTTCTTTCATTTTTCCCATATCGCAATCCACGTACGGCAGCAGGTCGATCTTGTTGATGAGCAACACCCGGGATTCCTGAAACATCAGAGGGTACTTCAAGGGCTTGTCATCACCCTCTGGAACGCTGAGAATCATGATCTTGACGTCTTCGCCCACATTAAACTCCGCCGGACAGA
>JBKHJD010000096.1:0-7698 GCA_046538315.1 Syntrophobacteria bacterium | reverse complement strand
GTCAAGGAGGGCGATACGGTGAAAGAGGGAGACGTGCTGCTCATTCTGGAGGCCATGAAAATGGAGAATTCAATCACCACCCCGGTGGCAGGAACAATACTGTCTATCCCTTTTAAAAACGGCGACTCGGTGAAGAAAGGGGATGTGCTGGCGGCGGTAGGCTAGAAATGCATGCTGGAGCGGAGGGGCGGACTCCGGGCCGGGTCCGCCCCTTCTCAATTTGGAGCCATTGCTTCGAGATCTCGCCCGGCGAAGACGCAGGCCGGGTCGCGGCGGCGATATCCCAGGGGGGTTAGCGTGACGGCTGTTCCAGTATTTGAGACCTTCTTTCCAGACCTTTTGTTGCAAGCCCGGGGAAAGGTCAGGGACATATACGACCTGGGAGGGCACTGGCTCGTTGTAGCCACAGACCGGATCTCAGCTTATGACGTGGTCATGCCCACGCCCATTCCGGACAAGGGGAAGATACTTACCTCCATCTCGACTTTCTGGTTCAGCACCCTGGCTGATGTGGTGGCTAACCACCTGGTAGCCACCGATGTACGTGAATTTCCCGAGCAGTGTCAGCCATATGTCCAGGAGCTGGCAGGGCGAAGCATGCTGGTGCGAAAGGCGGAACCGCTGGGAGTAGAGTGCATTGTGCGGGGCTATCTCACTGGATCTGGGTGGCAGGACTACCGGAAACACGGGGCGGTGTCCGGCATTGTCCTCCCGGATGGCCTGGTTGAGTCGGATCGACTCGAACCGCCCATTTTCACTCCGTCAACCAAGGCGGAAAGGGGAAGCCATGACGAGAACATCGACTTCGGTACCCTCTGTGATATGGTGGGTGGGAAATTGGCAGAAGAGCTTCGTGATCTTAGCCTGGCTCTCTATGAGAGAGGTTCGGCCGTGGCTGCCCGGCGAGGTATTCTTGTCGCCGACACCAAATTCGAGTTCGGCCTGATCGGCGGCAAACTCATTCTCATTGATGAAGTCCTGACCCCGGATTCTTCGAGATTCTGGCAGGCGGAGCACTATCAGCCGGGTCGAAGCCAGGAGAGCTTCGACAAGCAGTACCTGCGCGATTACCTTGACCGCTGCGGCTGGGACCGCAAGCCGCCCGCACCTGTTTTGCCAGATGAGGTGGTGCGCAACACCAGGTTGCGCTACCTTGAAGCCCTTGAGCGTCTGACCGGCGGCTAGGAGCAGCGTCATGGCCGAAGCGAGGTTTTGTTCCATCCGGTTTGCCGAGGTGGACTGGCAGGATACTGCGTGTCTGATCACCTACGGTGCAACTCCTGAAAAGCTTCTGTGTTCCATTCGCGCCGTTGGTCTTATACAAAATCCTTTGCTTCAGCGCCGGGAAGACGGCTATCTTCGCGTGATTTGCGGAAGCCGGCGGCTGGCGGTCTGCAGAGAACTGGACCTGGAGCCGGTTCCCTGTCAGGTGTTGTCAAGCAGCGTGCCGTTTCAAAACTGCCTGCGCCTGGCTCTCTATGACAACCTGGCCCAGAGAAGCTTGAATCCAGTGGAGAAATCCCTGGCCCTCAACAAGATGAGGGCCTGTTTCGCCCGGTCACAGCTTATCGAAGAGCTGCTGCCTCTGCTCGACCTGGAGCCAAACATCACGCTTTTCAACCGTTACCACGATCTGTTACAGCTGCAGCCGGTCATCCTTGAAGCTGTGGCGAACGGCAGGCTTCACGAGCGCACGGCCTTTACCCTCACCCGGCTCGATCCTGCGGATCGTCTCGCGTTTTTTCACCTCTTTGAAGAGTTTCCTTTCAGCATGAGTGTCCAGGAGGAAGTGGTGGAGTTGGTCGGGGAGATTGCCCGCCGGGACGCATGTGCCCCGGCGGAGATAATTTATGGCAGCGAACTCAGCCAGTTCCGTGCGGACTACAGGAAACCGCTGCGACAGCGGGCGAAGGACATTCGTGCACACCTCCAGGCCCGGCGGTTCCCCCGGCTCACCGCCCGCAGAGAGAGATATGCCAGGGAAGTTCGGCAGCTTGGACTCCCAGGCGGAGTACGGTTGATACCGCCGCCGTATTTCGAAGGACCGCAATGGCGCCTCGAGTGCACTTTCCGGCATGCTGATGAACTGGCGGCCCGGCTCCAGGAAGTGGCCCAGCTCGCAGGCCAGCATGCTTTTCAACAAGTGATGCAGAGCGAATGAGACAAGCTGGAAAGCAAGGAAAACCAAAGGCTCCATGCCAGATGGAATCCGAATGTGACATGTCGTATTCGTATCTTCTAGAATTCGATTCGATGCGATAACAAGGTTTGAGGTTGGCCAGGGTGACCTGCTCGACAAAGTACATAATCGCAGCCTTATGGATGCAGTCACTTGTTCCAACGCAAGCGTTCGTGCCGGCGTTAACCTCGGCTTTCCAGAGGACCACGATAAAGCGGTGGCTCGAACCGGGAACCCGCCCCGAAGGGGTGGGACTGAGCGCTGCAAAGCAAGCGCGAAGAGATGTCCTTTGTCTCCCAGGTCACCCTGTCCTGTGGTCGAGATAAACTGGAAAGTGTCACGGCTCATGTGACTCAAAATTCGAATGTTTTGCAAATCAAGCTGCTCTGAGCGAGACCATGGGCCCGTTTGCATCTGGTCTTTGGAACTTGAAATTGGTTTGGGCTTTGAACGTTGACATCCCATGATCTATCGTCCCAGAAGGTTGGTCATTGAAGAGGCAGTGGGTGGCAGTCCCCTCGTCCAGCGCATTCGCACGGCTCTACCCGATGCGGCGGTTAGTTGGGTCCAGAGGCTCAGCGATGAGGCCGCTCCAGGGGATGGAGACGTTCTGGAAATTGTGAATTTTCCGGGCGGGTTTATCAAACCCTGTCCTGGAACCCGCTCCTATATTTGCTGTGGTTACCAGATCCTGCATCTGGGCGTCCAGTGCTCCCTCGGCTGCACCTATTGCATACTCCAGGCCTATTTCCAGAACCCCAACGTGCGACTGTTCGCCAATCTTGACGACATGTGGCAGCAGCTAGAAGATCATCTCCGAAGGTCGCCACGGCGGGTGCATCGCCTCGGTACCGGCGAGTTCACCGACAGCCTTTTTCTGGACCCGGTCACTCGCATGACCAAGGACCTGGTGCCATTTTTTGCCGAACAGCCCAATGCTATCCTCGAGTTGAAAACCAAGAGCTCATGTGTGGATCTCCTGGAGAACCTGGAGCATCGCGGTAACACTATCGTTGCCTGGTCGCTGAATCCGCCAGCTTTGATCGCCACTGAGGAGCCTGCTGCCGCCAGCCTGGAAGAAAGATTGCGGGCGGCCCAGAGATGCCAGCAGTGGGGCTACCGTCTCGCCTTCCATTTCGATCCCCTTATTGTCTATCCTGGATGGCGGCAGGGCTACGCGGAGGTTGTCCACCATCTCTTTTCCAGGGTAGATCCCGCTGGGATAGCCTGGGTCAGCCTGGGTACACTGCGGTTTATGCCGTCGCTCAAGCGTATCATTCGCCAGCGTCATCCCGAGAGCGCCATCCTCGATGAGGAGTTTATTCCTGGCCTGGATGGAAAGCTGCGTTACTTTCGGGATCTGCGGGTGGAAATGTATCGTCACCTGATCGACCTGCTGCGTGCAGGGGAGAAAACTCTCTGCGTCTACCTCTGTATGGAGAGCGACGATATCTGGGGGGAAGCCCTGGGATTCACTCCGGCTGAGCGCGGCGGCCTGTGCGCCATGCTGGACAGACAGGCCCTGCCGTGAATGGGGGCTGTTTTTGTTTGACTGTCTGGGAAGCCTTTGTTAGCTTCAGCGAGGAAAACGCCATCCGGCCGCGGTCATCCAGGATCGCACGGAAAGCAGCATCATAAGGGGTACATCAGTTTTGCGAGTTCGTGATCTAGCCGAGCAAACCTTCGTGGACCGCCTGCTTCCCAGGGTTCTCGTGTCCCTGATAAAGATCTGGTTCGGAAGCTGTCGGGTAGAGATACTCAATGAACGGCTCTTTCAGGAGTACTTCCTCTCTGACCGACCTCTCGTTGCCGCCACCTGGCACCGCGCCGCCATATACTTTCTCTACTACTTCGCCTGGCTCCATCCCATGATCATGATCAGCCAGAGCAGGGACGGTGAAATACTTGCTCGCTACGCTGCGGCCCTGGGAGTGGTTCCGGTGCGCGGCTCTTCCAGCCGGGGAGGGCGTGACGCCCTGGAGCGCATGCGTCATTATCTTGCCAGCGGCGGCAAGGCGTGCGCAACGGTGCTGGATGGCCCTCGCGGACCAGCCTGCGTGGCCAAAAAGGGCATGGTGGTGCTGGCCAGACTCTCGGGAGCCCCCCTGATTCCATTGATCTGGTCAGCCAACCGCACGCTCACCCTGCAAAACAGCTGGGATAAAACCATGCTGCCCCTTCCCTGCAGCCGGATCTGTGTAGCGGTGGGCGATCCCGTCCACGTACCCCCTGATAGCAAGGGCGAGGAGCTGGAATACTACCGGCAGCTCATTGAAGGGCGGTTGAATGAGATGATGGCCGAGGTGGACCGCCGATGTGGTTACCGGGGTTGAAGTTAACCAGGGAGTCCTGTTGAATTTCCCGGAGGGATCGATCCCTATTGGACGGGGCGAGCGCCGCTGAACGTTAAAGACAATGCGTGTGTCACTGTGTCCTTCCGAGACTGCCGCCGCCAGGGAAAGCAGTTGCCGGAGAGTTCGGCGGGGCTCGCTGCGGCCCTTTGGTGTGCTTGCCGCTTTGGTCCTCTGCCAGTTGGCATTCTCCCATGTAACCGCGGCCCCATCCCGGTACCTGGTGCGCTGGGTGGACGACGGCGATACCATCGTTCTTGAAGGCGGTGAGCGTGTTCGCTACCTTGGCATCAATGCCCCGGAGATCGCCCATGGCGATAAGCCGGGCGAACCTTACGGCAACGAGGCGCGAAGGTTCAACAGGAGCCTGGTACTGGGTTGCCGGGTCAACCTGGAATTCGGGGAAAGGAGACGCGATGTACACGGCCGCCTGCTGGCGTATGTCTTCCTCGAAGATGGTACCTTTGTCAACGGCGAACTGGTCCGGGTGGGCTATGCCCA
The DNA here is from genome assembly GCA_046538315.1 of Syntrophobacteria bacterium. Classification (GTDB taxonomy): domain Bacteria; phylum Desulfobacterota; class Syntrophobacteria; order BM002; family BM002; genus JBKHJD01. The sequence continues at coordinate 2,667 of JBKHJD010000096.1, read as the reverse complement.
TCTCCTGCGGCGGCAAGCCTGCCTGCGCTACTGGAAACTACTCCTGACCCTCCAGCGTCAGGCCTTGAAAGAGAAAAGGGGCATCTGGTCGCTACCCGCTGTAGAGCCGGAAGATTTTTACCTCGGCAACAGGAGCAGTTGGGTTTTCCATCGGCCTGATTGCCCGTTCGGTCTCAGCATGGCCCCGGGAAATCGGATCAGATTCCAGAGCAGGTATGAAGCCTTCTTCCGGGGGTTCAGTCCCTGCCGCCGCTGTCGGCCATGAAGACGCCAGCACCAGACCGGAAGGTGGGTTCCCAGTATGATTCTCCAGAATCGGTGCCCGGGGCATGAAGGCCAGACACCAAGGTATGTGCAGCATGCGAAGAGATTACCCCGATCGTCCAATACTCGGGGTGGGCGCTGCGGTTTTTGAAGGCGGACGGGTTGTGCTCGTCCGCCGGGGCCGACCACCCGGATACGGGAAGTGGTCATTGCCCGGAGGGGTCATTGAGCTGGGAGAGACGGTGCAGGAGGCCATCGTCCGGGAGGTTGAGGAGGAAGTCGGTCTGAAGGTCGAGGTGGGAGAGCTCGTTGCCGTTGTGGACTGGATTTTTCTGGACACCAAGGGCCGAGTACAGTTTCACTACGTGCTTCTGGATTTTCTCTGTCCGAAAACAGGAGGCGTGCTTGAGGCGAGCAGTGACGCCCTCTCGTGTTCTTTTGTACCTCTGGAAGTTCTGGGAAGATACCAGCTGAGCCGGGAAACCACAGAGATCATCAGGCGGGCTTACCAGTGCCTCAAGGGACAGTCGCCCGGTGTCTACATGGGCAAAAGTATATCAACTGTCCAATGATGGATCAGCCTCCGGAGATACCCTGCTGTTCAGAAACGTCGCAGAGACGTTGCCGGCTCAATGTACCTTCAAAAAAGCTACCCACGCGACTTATATGTCCCTGCATCTCGACGGATACCCAGATCACCGGTAAAAACCACTTGACATGGGTGGGGTAATCGAGATAATGACGGACTGGTCCGTCACCTCTTCCAGGATTGCCGTTATGGCCGAGGCCACAGCAAAAAAAACGAGACTGGATCAGCACAAAAGGGAAACGCTCTCGCATTTGCTCTTGCAGGGGGGCTCAGCCGATCCCGCCGCCTGGGACGCCTTCTGGCGGAGTGTATCGGAGTATGGAAATCGGGCAGATGGTGAACAGCTCGAGGTGCTGACCTCAATTTTCGAGGAGGGAGTCTCCCTCACTGCCGCAGCAGATCCAGGAGAACGGTCGCTTCTCGGCAGATGGATTAGAGAAGTTATCAGGGCGGCGCAAAGCTGGGGTATAGACCAGGGAGACTTTATCGAGAGATTGGTCAGTCGTCAGGTGGCCAAACAGGTGGGGCAGCGGGATCAAGGTAGACCGCAGTCTTGCTCCACCCATGGAAAGATTCTGGCGGCGGCCCTTGAGGTTTTTTCTGCCAAGGGTTTCCATGGCGCCACCGTCGACGAGATCGCCGAACACGCCGGGCTGGGCAAAGGAACCGTATACCGGCATTTTGACAGTAAAAAGCGTCTTTTTTCTCAACTGATCCTGTCAAAGGTAGCGGAGCTCGAGCAGACGGTCAGTGGTGCCATTGATCCAGAGGCCGACGTTCTTGAGATTATTGAGACCTACCTGAAAGTGTACTTTGCGTTTTTCGACCGTAATCGCAAGCTTTACAGGGTACTCGTCCAGGAGCAGAGTGACTTTGGTGCTGAAGTCAAGGGACTTTACATCGGCAACATTCTCAAGAAGGTACCCCTGCTCAAACGGAAGATTTACCAGGCCGCCAGCAGCGGCCAATTGAAGGAGATGAACTTCCACACCGTGTTTTACGGGGTTATGGGTTTTATCGATGGCGTGATGCAAAAGTGGTTGGCCAGCGAAGTCGGATATTCGCTGGTGGATGAGTTACCTACAGTACTTGAAACGATCTTTTATGGTTTTGTGAACCGGAGCTCTTTGCAGGCCTCAGCTGACAACGAGCGTGATTCACAAAGCCAACAGGATCAGGTTACAGACGCGTCCTCGGCCATCGTTTCAGGACAACGCAGCCGCGGAGGAAGACAACGTTAACGGCGAGGAGCTCCACGAAAGGGGGGATGCCGAGACCGGGTTTGTTTTACAAGCAAGCCGGAGCTTTTGGACAATAGCAGGCAACATGCTACTTTTCACACATACCAGCGGAGGAAAACCATGAACGTAGTCGAAATGAAGGAAAAAATCGTGGATATCATTGCCAACCAGCTGGGCATCGACCGGGGAGACGTCACTCCCGAGGCCAGTGTCATTGATGATCTTGGTGCCGATTCCCTTGACGTTGTCGAATTGATTATGGCACTGGAAGAAGAATTTAACCTCGAGATTCCGGATGAAGAGGCGGAGAAAATCAAGAATGTTCAAGATATCTTCAACCATATGGAGAGCGCCGTCCAGGCTGCCTAGCGGTATGTATCACAGCTTACCTTTCCTCCGGCACCTCTGAGACCAAAGGAGCGGCCACGGCCTCAAGCGCAGCCGTGGCCCCTTTATTCGGCCGCAGTGGTAGGCTGCCGTTTGATGCTTCAAGGAGGCGACATGAGGCCTCCCTCCCCCCCTTCCTGCGCTTTTTTCGGGGCAAGCAAGCGAAAAACAAACCCCGGATAACCG
>JBKHJD010000095.1:0-7732 GCA_046538315.1 Syntrophobacteria bacterium | reverse complement strand
GTCCGGATGTATTGTATCTGGGTGATATCTGAGTTCGTCGCCCGTCTTATAAAATGATCGATAGATGCGACCGACAACTGACGAGTGACACTACAAGGCAAACCTTGGCACTTGTCACTCGAATCCAAGGTACCAGCCCTGTAGGCTGATGTGATGATATGTGCGATTTGTTTGCTCTTTCCGCAGGCGAGCATTACTCGGCCCCCAAGTCCTTGCCCCTGTTTGCAATTCGAGCCAACAAAAACATGGACGGCTGGGGAATCGGCTATTTCAAAAACCAGCACGCCTTCGTGGAAAAATCAGAAAAGGGTGTTTACGTTGCCAGTCATGTTCATGACGGCTTCCAGAGACTGGCCCGTGTGGTGCGAAGCAGAATAATCATCTCCCACGTGCGCTTCCGCACCAGCGGGCCGGTGGATGAGTGTCATGCACATCCTTTCATCCTGAAATTCTGCGGTCATGACTGGCTTTTCGCCCACAACGGCAGAGCACCGGCCGTTGCGTCCTACCGTACAAGCGGCTCACGTATCGAGGGTGCCATCAGCGATTCGGCGAGGACGTTCGAATACCTCCGTGACCGATTGCTCTCCTATTGCGAAAGCCCGCCTTCCCGGCTATTCGAAGCATTGCGCCAGAGTACCGCCCGGCTCATCAACGAGTATCCGGGCAACTACAATTACCTGTTGACGAACGGCCTGACCCTGTTTGCCTTCACCAATCATCGCTACTTCATGATGTTGAAAGGAAGCAAGAAACTGGAGGGCGCTCTTTTGCTCACTACTGTGGAGCGTGGCCTGAGCGACGAGAACTGGGTGAGGGTGGCAAAGAGTACCAACAAGCAAGGTCTCCTGTTGATGATCTCCGGGAAGCATGTCATCCTTCAGCAGGCCCTTTAGCTCTCCTGGGCGAATGCCTCCGGGTCTGCTCCATACGAGCGCCCGTCGACTCTGAGCTCTACCTGAAGTAAGCCACCGCGTTTCGGAAGATCTGGATGCCTCCTCCTTCCTCGGGGTACGGTTTTCTCCTGCGGCGGTAGTATTCTTTGCGACGGGTCCAATCCGGATGGTTCGTCCAGTGATTGAAGGCTTCCGGATGCGGCATCAGGCCAAAGACCCTGCCCGTAGGATCGCAGATCCCGGCGATGTCCTCCAGAGAACCGTTGGGGTTTTCCGGAAAGCGGCCGGCGGCCGGCCGCCCCTGAGCGTCCGCATAGCGAAGCACCACCTGGTTGTCTTCGACTAGCCGTTGAATTATCGGCTCCCCGGCATAGAACTTGCCTTCTCCGTGACGAATCGGCAGTTCCAGACTTTCCTGGCCTCGGGTGAACACGCAGGGAGAATCGGAAACGACGCGGAGATGCACCCAGCTGTCGCGAAAATTGCCACAGTCATTCCCGACGATAGCCACCTGCCTTGCTCGATAGTCACCGTCAAATCCGGGCAACAGGCCCAGGTTCACCAGGGCCTGAAAACCATTGCAAATGCCGATGATCAGCTTTCCTGCCTCTATAAAAGCGAGGATATCCTGGCCGATGTTGTATAGAAGCCTGGTTGCCAGAATCACGCCCGCCCCGTGGTCGTCGGCCCAGGAGAACCCCCCGTCAACCACCAGAATCTGGTAGTCATCCAGCCGGGCGGGCTCGCCAATCTCCTGACCCATGATCAGTTGATTGATGTGGACCCTGTCAACTTCAGCACCGGCCAGCTCGAGGGCTCTGCTGGTTTCCCAGTCGCAGTTGATGCCGTACCCGGTGAGGACAAGGGCCCGGGGGGAACCGCAAAGCCCAGATGCGCAAGGCGGCATAGCTCCATCTCCTGCTTCCATGGAATGATGTCCGTGGTCCGTTGTCAGTAGTCCGTTGCATTACTGTCTTCATAGGCTCAGCTTAGAGGTCGCCTCCCTGGTACTTTCTTCCGTTATGGAACGCTACTACCCCTTTTCCCCGGCCTTGACACCGGACAACAGGCAACGGACACCGGTGATTGTCAGTCGTCCGTTGCATTACTATTTTCATAGCCTCACCTCAGAGATCATCCGGCTGGAGCTTTCTGGGGGAGCGGTTTTCCAGCCGCGATTACACCCAGCCCAATGGAAAGGTATCGCGGCTAAAAGCCGCTCCCAAAGGATCAAGGGACAGTATTTCAGTTCTTTGACACCGGACAACGGAGCGACCCCGGCCTCCACTCCCCTGTATTCAACGCAGCCCCTCCAATACTCGGAACGCATGTGCAACTGACTACTGACCACGGACAACTGACCCTTATACAAGCCTGCCGAAGGGCTTCTTCCAGGCAGAGCGCATCTGCCGGATGCCAACGCTGAAGAGAATTCCCCCGGTGACGTCTCGCACCGTCAGTTTCTCCTTTGCAACCACCCTGCCCACACAGGCGCATGCCAGGCCCTTGCACCGCTCCTCAAAGGCGATCCTGTCCTCTGGAGCCACAGTGACAATGAAGCGGCCGGCTGACTCGGAGTAAAGGAGGATATCTTCACGCTTCACCTCCTCCACCGGAACCCTGCCCAGATCAACCTCCAGGCCGACTCCCCCTGCCATGCTCACCAGTGCCAGGTGCACTGCAAGCCCACCGCGATAGACACCGTGGACCGAGGCCACCAGTTCGGCACGAATTGCATCCTCCAGAGCCCGGTACAGGGGAAGCACCTCTTCAAGGTTCACCTTCGGCACGTTTAGACCGGTGTAGTCAAAAAGGTCATAGTATTCCGAGCCTGCCAGCTCATTTCGCGTAAGCCCCAGTGCATAGACGAAGTCCCCTGGCATTTTCGCATCCATGGAAAGACAGCGCCGCACGTCCTCCACCACGCTGGTGCCGGTGAACTGGAGCGTCTCCAGTCCGGAGACCTTGTGCCGTTCGCCGAATTCGCCTTCGAGGTTGCCATCTACGTACATGCTGTCCTTGCCCGAGAGCAAGGGAATCCCGAAACCCAGGCAATAATCCCGTAATGCCCAGTTTGCCCGGACCAGTTGTGCCGCTTTCAGCTTACCGTCCGGGTTGTTTTCCGGATGATACTGGATGTTGGGCCAGCAAAAATTATCCACCCCTGCCAGGTGTTCCATGGTGCCTCCCACGGCCAGCAGACGACGCACGGTCTCATCAATGGTACAGGCCGCCATGTGATAGGCATCGATGCGAGAATACGTGGGATTGAACGCCTGGGCCGTCGCCAGGCCTCGAAATGAATCGAGACGGGGGCGCAGGACCACGGCGTCGTTGGGAACATCGCGCTCGGTTCCCACCAGGTGCTTGATTGTGCTCGTTCCCTGGACCTCGTGGTCGTACTGCCGAACAATCCATTCTCTGGAGCAAAGGTTCGGCCGCCCCAGTATGCTAAGCAGCACCCGGCGATGATCGCTTGGGGGGCTCAGCACCGGCTCTTTGAGCCCGCGGTATTCCGGCGGCACCCATTCCGCCTCGAACTCCCATTGGGGAAAACCAGATTGCAGCAAGGCCAGATCCACATAGGCGCAGGTATTTCCTTTGTAGGTGATATGGAGCTTGCCGCTGTCTGTGTACCGGCCGATGACGGTGCTCTCCACCCCGTGTTTTCGGGAAAGTTGCAAGAATCGCTCGATGTGTTGCGGCTTCACCGCCACGGTCATTCGTTCCTGACTCTCGGAGACCCATATTTCCCACACATCGAGGCCTTCATACTTGAGCGGCACCTTCTCCAGCTCCACCAGGGCACCACCGGAAAACCGGGCAGACTCGCCTATAGAGGACGAAAGCCCGCCACCGCCGTTGTCGGTGACAAAGGCAATCAACCCTTGGTCCCGAGCCTCCAGGAGAAAGTCGTGCATCTTTTTCTGAGTGTATGGATCGCCGATTTGAACGTGACCGGCAGGGGTGTGTTCGCTATAGATCTCACTGGAGGCAGTTACCCCGTGGATGCCGTCTTTGCCCACCCTGCCGCCGCACATGACAATGAGATCGCCGCTGGTTGTGGTCTTTTCCTCGCTGCCCGTCCCGGCTACCCTCGCCGGCATCAGACCCACGGCCGTAACGAATACAAGACATTTGCCCATGTAACTGTGGTCAAAAAACACCTGGCCGTACGGCGTGGGGATACCGCTCTTGTTGCCCCCGTCGCGCACCCCCTCGACAACCCCGTCCAGAAGCCGCCGCGGGTGCAAGTGCGGCTTCAGCGGGCCGTTGTAGTCACGATACCCCACGCAATACCCGTACATGCCGGCAATTAGCCGGGATCCCTTGCCGGTTCCCAGGGGATCGCGATAGACGCCCACAATTCCTGTAAGAGCTCCGCCATAGGCCTCCATATTTGAGGGACTGTTGTGGGTCTCCCCGGTGATCACATAGTAGGTGTCCTGGTCGAAGCGCGCAACGCCGGCATTATCCCAGAGCACAGATACCACCCAATCATTGTTGCTCTTCAGGGTGAGCGTCGGCGCTTCGATGCAGCTCTTGAACAGGTTTCCCACCACCTGTTGCTCACCGGTTTCGAGGTCCCGGTAGGAGAACTTGCCGCGGAAGGTATTATGGTTGCAGTGGTCACTTCGAGCCTGCGAGATGTACTCCAGCTCCACGTCAGTGGGATCGGTGAGTCCCCGGTCCCGGCGCTCGGCCTGTACCTCCGGTCTGAGGAAATAGGAACGAATGACCGGGATGTCCCTGGGATGGAGAGCCAGGTTGCGTTCCTTGCTCAGCCGTTGCAGTTCCTCGTCACTGGAAATGGAAAGGGTCGTTACCGAAGGCTCATGGGCGAGCCGCACCTTGGGGATGAAAATACCGACCCCTTCGTCCGGGTTCCATTCGGCGGCGGAGAAGATCCGCCACTGCTGGATAAGCTCGTTGGCCAGGAGCTCTTTCGCTATACGCTCCATCGCCTTGCGTCCCCGCCTTGCTTTGCCCAGACGTTTTGCCTGGACGAGGTAAAGCCGAGATGTGTAAACGCCCTCTTCAGGAAGGAAGCGAATCTTGAGCAGGTCTTCCATCGCCTCCACTGCGGTGCTTCCTTCCGGATCTCTTACCCCGGGACGCAGGCCCACCCAGATGGCCCAGTCAAAACTGTCCGCCAGTGGTTGAAATGATGAGATCTGGCTCACCGGGTTGGTGAAAATGCAGGTGCGGGCCGCCTCGAGTTGGTCATGAGTCACATGGGAGTCGATGGTGAGGATGTGGATGGTGCGAACCTCGTCCAGGTGAATGTTGAAATAGTCCCTGGCCTTGGATCTGAGGGCGTTTCCCTCTGGATCAAAAAGCTCAGCCTTGAGAGTAATCTCCAGTCGGGCGGCCACAGAGAAAATCCCTTTCCACGGTAAAGAGACCACGCATGAAAGACGCACGCCTCTTTCGACCCCAGGAAGGCACATCAGAGTTGGAAATCGAAAAATACAGGTTCGGAGCAAAAGTAGCAAATCCTGCCGAATTCAGTCAACAGGCTTGGTGGTACCTTTTCTCTCAGCTCCACCGTGATGCCGGCCAATGGAAATGTAAGGAAGAATAGCTGGTTGCAGCCCCCCATGAGGCTGAGGGCTGAGCGAGAGAAACCTGGCAATGCTTTTTTGCCGAATAAGGCCGTCGGCCAAAACGAAGCTCTCTATTGAGAGTGAATGACCAAACGGCAGCCTGAAGTCCCCGTTTCCTACTGGCTTTAACCCACACATGACACCGTGGGTGGAGCGTTAGAGGTATACCATTGTAATGAATCATATTGACCGGGAGAAAGCCTTGTGTTGACAGTCAATCACGAAACGGCGTTTTGAAGTCCCCCTTTTGTAAAGGGGGACATAGGGGGATTTTGCAAAGGGGGGAATGTGAAAGAAGTATTGGTAATATCGTGAAAACGGAAACTTAGCATACCCACGGTGTCAACTGTGTCCCAATGTCAGGTTTCCTAAAGGATGGTTTAGGGGATTTGGGGACGCTCCTCTGATTGTAGTGCGAAAACCATTGGTTAACATGCCCGCAGCCCCGCTCCGCGATGGGGTTGAGGCCTGAAAAATGGGGAAACTCCTAAAGCGGGGCATCTTGACAACACATCGGGTTGGCATTAGATTTATTCTGCCATTGCCAGGTTTTTGAGAAAAGGAGTGTCAGCCTGTGGATAGATCCAGCGTGCTTGAAGGTCTCCTCTCCATGCAGGAGAAGATGGACCGGGTCATCAATGAGCGGGAAGCCGCACTCCAGGAATCAGACCAGGAGAATCCCGATCCAACATGGTGGCCCCAGGTGGATGTTTTCGAAACCAGGAATGCATTCGTTCTGGAGGCGGACCTGCCAGGGTTAACCAGAGAGAATATCAGTGTAAGCGTCACAAACCACAATCTCGTGGTGAACGGCGAGCGCAAGAGGTCTCATGATATCAATGCCCAACACCATGTTAAAGAAAGGGCATTTGGTGCATTCAGGCGCAGTTTCAAGCTGAGCGGAGATGTAGCGCAGGACGAAATTTCTGCCCATTTCAGCAACGGCGTGCTGGAGGTTATTATTCCAAAAGAGTCCAAAAATGTGAACCGCCGCATTGCAGTTGACAATGAGAGATGATCTTCTCGCAGACAAGAAATCGCGCAACAGAAGCTGAAACGTTTCGAGATACTTAGATTTCATACCTGGCAGGGGTTAACCGGGCAGCCATTTGCGTATACTACTGTATACTACTAAGGAGGTATAATCCATGATGGCCAACCAGCTCAAAACCACGGTCTTGCTGGCAGCACTGACCGTGTTGATCGTCCTCGTCGGGCGAGTATTTGGCGGCAGTCAGGGTATGGTAATCGCCTTCGTCTTTGCCCTGATCATGAATTTCGGCAGTTACTGGTTTTCAGACAAAATCGTCCTGGCCATGTATCGGGCTAAAGAGCTCGGCCCCAACGAGGAGCCGCAAATCCATCAGATAGTGGCAGAACTGGCCCAACGGGGTGGGCTGCCCAAACCACGTATCTACATGATTCCCTCTGACACACCCAATGCCTTCGCCACCGGTCGTAACCCTGAACATGCGGTGGTGGCGGTGACCAGAGGGATTGTGCGTCTGTTGGAACCAGAGGAACTCAAGGGTGTCCTGGCCCATGAACTGGGGCATGTGAAGAATCGAGACATTCTCATTGGCTCCATTGCCGCCACTCTGGCCGGAGTAGTGATGCTGCTGGCCAATATGGCTCGTTTTGCCGCCATCTTCGGACTCGGAGGACAAGACGACGAGGGGAGAGGAAACATAATTGTCCTTATCGTCATGTCCATTGTCGCGCCTCTGGCCGCAATGCTCATCCAGATGGCCATATCCCGCTCTCGAGAATATCTGGCCGATTCCACCGGAGCCCGGCTGGCCGGCAACCCCCAGAGCCTGGCAAGTGCCCTGCAGAAACTGGCTTATGGTTCCCAGCGTCTGCCCATGCAGAAGGCCAATCCGGCTACGGCCCACATGTTCACGGTGAACCCGCTGAGCGGCGGGGGGGTCGCCAAATTGTTCAGCACCCATCCGCCCATAGAAGAGCGCATTCGCCGTCTTCGGTCCATGGCCTGATTTTCGATTATTTAATCCACCCCAGAGACACAGAGAGGCCAGAGCGAACCTTCCTTTTTGCCCGATCCCGCCAGGGGCGGGGGATCGCACAAAAGAACGCAATTCTCCGGTTTCTCCGGCGAAGCCAGAGACTTCTTTTCCTGGCCGCCGTCTGTATTTTTGATCTCTATCTGGTATTTCAAGTTTCGCACCCCAACATCTACTAGGGGTCAAACACCTCAAAGTCTCCTCC
>JBKHJD010000094.1:0-7745 GCA_046538315.1 Syntrophobacteria bacterium | reverse complement strand
GAGCTGAAGCTATGAAACCATGGTTACAACGGACTACTGACGACGGACGACTGACTTTACACAGGAGAGTGCCCGACAATGGTGAGTGGGGTGAGTGAAGGGACTCGAACCCTCAGCCTCCGGGGCCACAACCCGGTGCTCTGACCTGTTGAGCTACACCCACCACCAAAAAGGGCAGGCTTCTGCCTGCCACAGGTTTTTAGATAGCATATCAACCCCATTCTGGCAAGAAGAATTTCACGGAGCCCCGGGGCCTGCACGGTGCAAGCTGAAACGGAGCAAAGGAGGGAGCTTTGAAAACCTATCTGGTTACCGGCGCCGCAGGCTTCATCGGCTTCCATGTGAGTCGTGCCCTGCTGGAACGAGGAGATCAGGTGATCGGCCTGGACAATGTCAACGATTACTATGAAGTTTCGCTCAAAGAGGATCGATTGAGAATTCTTGAAGATTACCGGCATTTTACCTTCTACCGCGAAGATCTGGCCAACTGGGAGGGCCTGTCAAGGCTCTTCAGAGACAATGGACTCCAGGTTGTATGTAACATGGCGGCGCAGGCGGGAGTCCGCTACTCGCTGGTCAACCCCTTTGCTTACCAGAAATCCAATGTGCAGGGGTTTCTCAACCTGATCCACCTGGCCAAAGAGCACGGAGTGGAAAATTTTGTCTATGCTTCCTCGTCCTCGGTATACGGCAACAACAAGAAGCTCCCCTTCAGCGTCGGAGACAGGGTGGATTATCCTATTTCCCTCTACGCGGCCACCAAAAAAGCCAATGAACTGGTAGCGCACACCTACAGCCATCTCTACGGTCTGCCCTGCTCGGGCCTCCGTCTGTTTACCGTGTACGGGCCATGGGGCCGACCGGATATGGCCCTTTTTATCTTTACCCGGGCCATTGTCAACGATGAGCCCATCAAAGTGTACAACTACGGCAAAATGAGGCGGGACTTCACCCATATCACCGACATTGTCCAGGGAGTTCTGGCCAGTCTGGATCGCGCTGTGCCCTATGCCATATACAACCTGGGGAATTCCCAGGCTGTGGAGCTCCTCTACTTCATCGCGTGCATCGAGAAAACCCTGGGGAAAAAGGCCAGGAAGAATTTGCTCCCCATGCAGCCGGGGGATGTGGTTGAAACGTATGCGGACATCAACGAGAGCCGGAGGGATCTCGGCTTTGAACCCTCCACAAGGATTGAAGACGGCATAGAGGACTTTATCGGCTGGTACCGGTCCTACTATGGAGAAAAAGGGAACTGAGGCCTGGAGGTCGGCTGTTGTGCGATTGTCAGGTCCCTGATTCTTTCGGCAAGATCTGGGCGATTTCCCCCGCAAGCTTCCCGAAGCAGCGCCTGGCCAGTTGCTCGTGCTCCAGAGACCGGTTGAAGTGATGGTAGATGAAGGATCGGCCCACCAGACCGGGACCGGATTTGAGGTCTCCGGACCAGACAACCTGATCGCTTTGCAGATCCACCACAGAGGCCACCATTGCCACTTGTTTATAGCTGCTTGTGGGGCCGGGATGATGAGTCTCCTCAATGGAGCCTGGCTCGAAGAGGAGAGAGCCTCGATCCGTCTCCAGGCTTTCCACAGTTGGGGTGGTGTACTGTGAAAGGGTTATGCTCCTGGAACCCCAGAACTTGACTACCACTTCCAGCAGTGCCCGGTAGCCGGAGTTTCTCAGCAGCTCCCGTGCATTGGCCGAAGTCCTGCCGCTTGTGGCCTGTTCCAGACTGATACACCGAATGCCCCGGGCGGCAAGAGCCTCAATGGCTTGCTGTTCCAGGTGAGCCAGCGTCTCGCTGTCCAGGCCGATGCTCTCCTGCACGGTGACAACGAGTACCGGCGGGGAGAAGTCGGAAGGAACCGTCTCCCTGTCAACGTCAAGGTGGGTGCGTACATAACATCCTGCCTGGAGAAGCAGGCACAAGAGCCCGGCTACGATTGTCACCTTGATTCTGGTCATCTTACTTTGACGCCGCGGAATTTCCCCACTGCATTGAAAAGGAAGACCGTCTCGGCTGCCTTTCTCTGTGGCCCTTTCTGAACAATGATGGAATCGTGGTATGAAAGACGGTATCGACTAGTTTTTTTAATATAACACGAAAACTCAACTATCAGCAACCGGAGCAATGAGCACTACCCCGTGACCACTTCAGACCTCCTGACATACGGACGCCAAGTTGTGCAACATGTCAATTTGGTATAGAAGAGATGCATGTCAAACAAATGAAGGCATATCCTGTGGGGGCGGGGCTCTGTACCCGCCCCACAAGGCGTGTCGTAGCGCAAGCTGGTCTTCGGGCCGGTACGGAGACCGGCCCCTACGAAGAAAAGGAGGCCCTCGTCGTGTTGCAGGAATGTTTCCTGTCGAGCAAAAACGGTTAGTCAGAAATCCAGGGGTCTGCGCCCCGACTTGTCAAGAGTTCTGTACTTACAAAAAAGCATTTGCAGAGCATCCGGGAAGCCGGTATAAGGTAGGGACAGCGGGTACCCGTCAGACGCACACAGTGTCTCATGCCGGCACAGTGAAAATTTCTTACCTTTTTGGGGAGGGTACGTTCGTTCGGTTCAGTATTGACCGGGAGAGATGATCGGCAGTCGGTGAAACTGCACGCAGGCGCTTGGTGTTCTGGCAGGCCAGGAGGGATTCGAACCCCCAACCCCCGGATTTGGAGTCCGGCGCTCTAGCCGTTCGAGCTACTGGCCTTGTGCCTTGAAAACGTTGCGGATTATAGCAGGAGACGGGAAAAAATCAAGAAATGATCGGCTTCTGGCATGTGCGGGGATTTTTCTATGTGGACGCTGCTCACCATTTTTGCCACTTCTTTTATTCTTGCCCTCTCTGGTGCCCTCATGCCAGGTCCCCTGCTGACCGTCACTTTGAGTGAGAGCGCCACGCGAGGCCCAAGCGCCGGTCCCCTCATTGTTCTGGGCCATGGGCTTCTGGAGCTTTTGCTCGTGCTTCTGCTCCTTGTGGGCCTGGCACCGGTGCTGAGAAACGAGAGCGTGGTGGGAAGCATTGGTATCGCAGGTGCGCTGGTGCTCATCTGGATGGCGGTGGGAATGATTCGCACCCTGCCCTCCCTGAGCCTGCAAGGGGTCACTACCAGCACAAGCAGTACCCACCCGGTTTGGGCTGGAGTCCTCATGAGTGTGGCTAACCCTTACTGGACCATCTGGTGGGCCACCATAGGGCTCGGCTATACTCTGTATTCATGGAAAGTTGGGCTCTGGGGGGTGGTGGCCTTTTTTCTGGGACATATTTCTGCCGACCTTGCGTGGTACGCCGCAGTTTCCCTTGTAGTGGCTCGAGGCCGCAGGTTCATGAGCGACCGCGTCTACCGGGGGCTGATTGCGTGCTGCGCCGTGGCGCTTCTGGGCTTTGGTATTTACTTCGGTTTGTTCGGGGTACAGAGGCTGATTTGAAACTCAGTGGCAAGTCCCGGGCGGCAGGCGCCCGTGGAGGTTGCGGCAGGGGCGTTTTCCAAATTAGCACTTGACTGCGGCCTGTCTATACGGTAATAAATATAGTTTACCAGGATCCCAAAACCGGCACGGAGGGCGCAGCATTCCTTGCTCCGGGGCTATGACCGCCGGGGCTACGAAACTCGAAAGGACTCTACTATGCGTCGTTACGAGACCCTTTTCATCGTCATTCCTGATTGCTCCGAAGAAGACCTCAAATCTGTAGCTGCCAAATTCCAGGGCGTGGTTAACGGTATGAACGGCCAGCTATTGAGCTACGATGAGCAGGGCAAGAAGAAATTGGCCTACACGGTGAAGAAACAGAACAAGGGGTACTATGTGCTGATGGACTACGTTGGTGAAGCCGATGTTCCTGCCGAAGTTGAAAGGAATATGCGGCTGGACGATCGGGTTCTCAAGTACATCACAGTGAAATTGGCCGACAAGGTAGATCCGCACAAGACTGTGGTCAAAGACTCCGAGCCTCAAGAGCAAGAAAAGCCGGCTGATCTTCCCGAAGCAGATGAGCCCGAGTCTTTGCAACCAGCAGAGTGAGGACAACCGCGGACAAGAGGCCGGCTGCTCATGGCTTCAAGAGTACGGTGATCAGCGCTCGAGGCAGAAAGGAGTGAATGGTGGCTGCGAAGAAGAGAAAGCGGGGATTTGCCCGGAGGAAGGTTTGCCGGTTCTGTGCAGATTCCAGCCTCACCATTGAGTATAAGGACCCGAAACTGTTGAAATATTTTGTCACCGAACGGGGTAAGATCATTCCCAGGCGGATCTCTGGCAACTGCGCCCGACATCAGCGGGAGATGACCAAAGCCATCAAGCGGGCCCGGCACATTGCCCTGATGCCATACACGAGTGTACAGCCGCACTAGGGCGTAATTGCACAGATTCATGCTCTATGCTCTGCTCTTTGCGATTATTCCCCTCCGAGTCTGATCTTTACTCACACTGAACAGGGCGGTTTGAGGGGTGAAGGCACCGGGGCGTGTCTGATCCTCTCCGAAGCAGATGACGCGGAGTTGCCAGCGAATCGATAGAGGATTTCTTGAGCCCCCTTTCGTACGTCTGAAGCGTGTGCTGGGATCGGCTCCCAGTGGAACAGGTCAGGGAGAGCTCGGGTAGGGCGGCTGCCGGCGACCCGGCCGTGGTGTTGTCAGAATGGAGGTCTGCAGTTCATGAAAGTCATTTTGAAAGAGGATATTCCGAAGCTGGGTAGAATGGGCGATACCGTGGAGGTGGCCGATGGCTATGGCCGCAACTACCTCATTCCGCAAGGAAAAGCTGTGCCGGCCACGAGCAGAAGCCTGAAGGCGCTGGAGCACGAACGGCGTATGATCGAGCGCAAGGCAGAGTTTGCCCGCAAGGAGGCCGAGGGCCTTGCCGGAAAGATACGCGAACTGACGGTAACACTCCCGCGCAAGGTTGTGACAGAGGACAGGCTCTACGGTTCGGTTTCGGTGAGCGATATAGCCCAGGCCCTGGAAAAGGCCGGTGTGGTGGTAGAGCGGAAGCAGATCAGGCTTGAAGAGCCGATCAAAACCCTGGGTGAGTACAGTGTTCCCGTCAAAATACACTCTGATGTGACGACAGATCTTGCCGTCCAGGTCACCAAAGAAGAATAGTGGCCATGAACCAGCAGAGCGGCGGATCCAGCAGAATTCCGCCTCATAATTATGAGGCCGAACAGTCGGTCCTCGGCGGTATTCTCATTGAAAACGACGGGCTGCCCAGCGTGCTGGAAGTGCTCGCGGGCGGAGAGTTTTACCGTGCAGCTCACCGCACCATATTTACTGGTATGGTCGAGCTATTCGAGAAAAACGAACCGTGCGACCTCATCACCCTGACCAACCTGCTCAGGTCTCAGGGAAAGCTGGAAGAGGCAGGGGGAGTCAGTTATCTGTCCTCTCTGGTGGACAGCGTCCCCTCAGCGGCGCACGTGAGCCACTATGCCAGGATCGTCAAAGAGAAGTCACTGGCCCGGAAACTGATCAGTCGAGCCACCGAAATTGTGGCCAACGGTTTCGATAGTGGTTTGTCGGTGGATGAACTGCTTGACCAGGCTGAACAGGCCATTTTTCAGGTCAGCGATGAGCGCATCCACACAGCCTTCATTCCTATCAAGCAAATCGTCAAGGATAATATCAAGATTCTGGAGCAGCTCCATGACCGCCGGCAGATGGTCACCGGAGTACCCACCGGTTTTACAGAGTTGGATAACCTCACCTCCGGTTTACAGTTGTCAGATCTGGTGGTGCTTGCTGGGCGCCCGAGCATGGGGAAGAC
The DNA here is from genome assembly GCA_046538315.1 of Syntrophobacteria bacterium. Lineage (GTDB taxonomy): Bacteria > Desulfobacterota > Syntrophobacteria > BM002 > BM002 > JBKHJD01. The sequence continues at coordinate 1,986 of JBKHJD010000094.1, read as the reverse complement.
CGCACTTGCCCTCAATATTGCCCGGAACGCTGCGGTTGATGCAGAGATACCGGTGGCAATTTTCTCCCTGGAGATGGCACGGGCGCAACTGGGCATGCGGATGCTTTGCTCGGAAGCCAGGGTGGACTTTCAGAGACTGCGCCGGGGCTTTTTGACCGAAAAGGACTGGCCCCAGATCACCCAGGCGGCCGGAATTATCAGCGAAGCACCTGTCTTCATTGACGACACGCCAGCCATTACTGTTCTTGAGGTCCGGGCCAAAGCTCGTCGGCTAAAGCGAGATCAAAATCTGGGGCTTGTTATTGTGGATTACCTCCAGCTCATGCGAGATTCAGAGAGGAGAGAGAGTCGAGAGCAGGAAATATCAGCGATTTCCGGCTCCCTCAAAGCCCTGGCCAAGGAACTGAATGTGCCGGTGTTGGCGCTCTCCCAGCTCAATCGTCGTGTGGAGGAAAGGCATAATAAACGGCCCCAGCTTGCTGACCTCCGTGAATCCGGGGCAATCGAGCAGGATGCAGACGTTATCGCTTTTATCTATCGGGACGAGGTCTACCACACGGAAAGCCCTGATCAGGGTCTGGCCGAGATCATCATCGGCAAGCAGCGCAACGGGCCCACGGGCACGGTCAAGCTTACCTTTCTCAGCCAGTACACCCGTTTTGAAAAAAGGGCATTCGAGCAAACAGTGTAACAACCAGTCGCCCGTTACGGTGTGATTGCATCGGCGAGCTACCCCGCCGCATGTGCGTGCATTATGATGATGTACTGGAACCGGGAGCTGGAGAACCTGTCACGGAAGTCCCTTACTACGCTCCAGCTCGAGCGGCTGCGGTGGACTGTGGCACAGGCGAGCCGGTCTCCTTACTATGGCAGAGTTTTTGCCGAACAGAGCATTGCCCCGGAGAAGATTCGCCGGGTTGAAGACATGCGCCGGCTTCCTTTTACTACCAAAGAGGACCTGCGGGCCCATTTCCCCTACGGGTTGCTTTGTGTGGATCTGAGGGACGTGGTCAGGCTCCATGCCTCATCCGGCACCACCGGCCAACCGGGTGCGCTATGCGTATTTTTACAACCCGGGAGTTCCATTGCAAATTATGCCGTGCCGGATTATAATTATATTGTTAGATTACAGACTACCGGGAATGATAGCCCCGAGCTGTTTGACAAGGTGACCAGGAGCAAGGAGGAGAATCAATCCGCAAGATCTACGGTAACACCAGCGGGCTTGGAGCCGGGCACATCAAACGACTCCAGAAGCTTTACAGGCGCCGGGTTCCTGCCGAGGCAATTGTCACTTCCGAGCTGGCCCGCACCCTGGCGCGTCTTTCCTTTGAAACCAATCGACAAATAGGGCTGCTCATCAACCGCAGCGGCGAAGTCGAGGTGGTGGTTGTAGGAGATCATCGCTCCATCCTCGTCCCCGAACTGTCTGCCAGCCGCGGCCGCCGCACGCGTCTGCGCGGGCTTCGCTGTATACATACCCATCTCCAGGCGGAACCTCTCACTCAAGACGACCTTATGGATCTGGTGTTTCTGCGGCTTGATCTGATAGCGGCCCTGGAAGTTGACGGCCACGGGGGAGCCCGGCACTTGCTCGCCGCCCACCTGCTCCCGGAGAACGTGGACGGCAAGGGCTGGCTTTTCCTGGACCCGATACCTGCGCATGATCCAAAACTGAACTTCCAGGAGCTGGTGCAATCTCTGGAAAGCGAATTCGCCCGGCATCAGGACCTGGTGGAGGTGAGTGGAAGCAAGGATCGGGCGATTCTCGTCAGTGTCACCAATCCTTCCCGAACCGGGGCGGAGGCATCCATAGACGAGCTTGCCGACCTGGCCCGCTCATCAGATATAGCTGTTGCCGACCGCATCATTCAGCGGCAGCAGCGTGTCCACCCTAAATATCTCATGGGCCGGGGCAAGCTGAGCGACCTGGTACTGCGGGCGTTGCAACAGGGAGTGGATCTGCTGATTTTCGATCAGGATCTC
>JBKHJD010000093.1:0-7748 GCA_046538315.1 Syntrophobacteria bacterium | reverse complement strand
CCAACATTCCATTATTCCATTATTCCAATTGTGAGCGGAGCGAACTAAGTTCTTTCCTGATATTCTCGCGGTTTCTTACAGGGGAAACTCGCAGGGGCAAATGGAGGAACCTTTTTTTCTGGTATTCATTGTATTTCACCACCCTGACAGTACCTCGACATGCTCCTCCCAGCAGTGCCGTTCTGCAACACGGGACAGACCAGAGACAGCACGGGCTCCAAGCTGAACCTGTGCCCTTGGCCTAAAATCCCCACCGGTACGTGGAAGGGCTGCGCCCGTGCGGCTGGTAGAATGCCCCGGAAAAGAGTATGAGGGCGGGCGCGATTATGTGCGCTTGCTTATGAAATCGATCACAGCAAAATGTCCAAGAATTTCAAGCCCCAAATAACCCTGTTTCACTGTATCAATACGATCAAAGAAGCTGATTGTCTTTCCTTGATCGGGACGGGCGGCTTTGCCATTCACAGCGTGAAGCTACCCTGCTCTGGCATGGTAAAAGAAGTCTTCCTGCTGCGGGCCTTTGAGGCTCAAGCGGATGCAGTGGTTGTTCTGGTGTGTCCTGACGGTGAGTGCCGCCATGTGGACGGCAACAAAAGAACCAGGAATCGGGTTGAACGTGTCAAGAGTCTTCTGGATGAAATCGGCCTCGATGGAAGGCGGCTGTCGATTTTCGCTCTTGCTGGTGGCGATGAGGCGGCGGCTGCCGAGATCATTCAACGAACCGTCGCGGGGCTGGCCGATTTAGGCCCGAACCCGGCCACGTAAGTCGGGTGCCGGTTCTGAGGCGACGAGCTGCCCCCGGCTTGGAGTTGACCTATGATCGTTGCTGAACAGAAACCCATCGCAGAAATCAAGGAACTCGTGGCGCCATACAACAGGCTGCTTATTCTCGGGTGCGGTACCTGCATGCAGACCTGCTTTGCCGGCGGGGAAGACGAGGTGGCGATACTGGCCTCGGCCCTGCGTCTGGCCTTTAGAAAAGAGGGCAGAGAGATCCGGATCGAAGAGTTGACCATCGAGCGGCAGTGTGAAAACGAGTTTATCCAGGAGGCGGCTCCAGCCGCAGGTCGTAACGATGCGGTGTTGTCTCTGGCCTGCGGCGCCGGCGTCCAGGCGGTAGCCAGGAGATTTCCCGAAACTCCCGTGCTGCCGGGTGTAAACACCACCTTCCTGGGTGTTCTGGAGAAGCGGGGTCTTTTCACCGAAGAGTGCATTGGATGCGGCGACTGCAAACTTGCCATATTTGGCGGAATCTGCCCGATCACTCGCTGCGCCAAGAGACTCTTGAACGGACCGTGCGGGGGGTCCAGGGACGGCAAGTGCGAGGTGGACCCCCGGAACGACTGCGCCTGGCAACTGATCATCGATCGGCTCAAGAAGCTGGGCCAACTGGAGAATCTACACTCGTACATTCCTCCAAAGGACTGGCGTTCAAGCAATGCCGGGGGCCCAAGAAAGCTGGTGCGAGAGGATCACATGGTATGAACGGGGAATTATCGGGAAGATTGCAGCAGGTGCTGGCCGGAGGAGAGTTTGCCGTTACCGCCGAATGCGGTCCTCCCCGTGGAGCGGATGCAGAGGTTGTGCGCAGGAAAGCCGGGCTCTTGCAAGGCTACGTAGATGCGGTGAATGTAACCGACAACCAGACGGCGATCGTGAGGATGTCCAGCATCGCAGCATGCGTTCACCTCTTGCAGGCGGGACTGGAGCCCGTCATGCAGATGGTGGTCCGGGATCGGAACCGGATAGCGCTGCAATCGGACCTTATGGGGGCCTACTCTCTGGGCCTCAGAAATATCCTCTGTCTTTCAGGAGACCATCAGTGCTTTGGCAGCCATCCAGAGGCCCTGAACGTCTTCGATATCGATTCGATGCACCTGATCCGGACGGTGCGCACCATGCGTGATGAAGGAACGGACCTGAGCGGATTCGAACTGAACAGCCCCCCTCGTATGTTCATCGGAGCTGCTGCCAATCCCTTTGCAGACCCCTTCGAATACCGTGTCGTCAGGCTGGCTAAAAAGATCGACGCAGGGGCTCATTTCATTCAGACCCAGTGCGTCTTCAATATGGAAAGGTTCAAGGCGTGGATAAAGCTTGCCCGCGAAGAGGGGCTGACCGAGAAGGTGTACATCCTGGCCGGGATAACTCCCTTGAAATCCGCGAAAATGGCCAGATACATGGCGGAGAGGGTAGCAGGTATAGATATACCGGAGTCGGTGCTCAAGAGAATGGCTGCTGTCTCCAGACAGAAAGCGGCCGACGAAGGCGTGAAGATCTCCCTGGAGACCATCGCCGAGCTACGTGAAATGAAAGGTGTCCACGGCGTTCATATCATGGCCATCGAGTGGGAAGAAAAGGTCGCCGGGATCGTCGAAGCCGCCGGGCTCATGCCGCGCCCTGGTGGTCACTAACCTGGACACTAGCCTAGAGACCAGGCAGTAAGCACTAGGCACTAGGCACCAGAGAGTAATTGCTCCGGAAGGTAAATCAGGGTTTAGTTGCTAGGGTCATTGGTCATGTCGTTCAGTTCCTTCGTTGTCACCAGTCATAATGCAACAACGGAGTTCAGGTGAAAAATGATGACCAATGACCAATGACCAATGACCAATAACTGATAACTAACAAAATGCCCAGTAAGTACACGGTTCCCCTCAAGACAGCTCCGCCGAGATTCCGGCCGATCGGCAAGTACGCGGTCATGGAGTCCCGCGAAAACTGCGCCGGAAGCTGCAAAGAATGCGTTAAAAAAAGGTGCGTTTATGGAATCTTCAAAGAAAACCAGATGCACGTGCGCGCCATGCAAGAGCCCGAATATCTCTATGCCTGCCAGAGCTGTTTTCGCTGTGTGCAGGAGTGCACCAGGGGGATCTTCTCCCGGGTGATCAATCCCGAATACCGTACACTGGGAGACGACTACTGGCGGCCTGACATTATCCACCGGACCTGGTATCAGGCTCACACCGGCAAGATTCCGGTTTCTGGCGCTGGCTACCGTGGCCCTTTTGTAGGCGAGGGTTTCGACTCCATGTGGACAGACATGTCCGAGATCGTCCGGCCCACGCGAGATGGTATTCACGGCCGCGAGTACATCAACACCTGTATCGAACTCTCCCGGAGGATCACGCGGTTGAAATTCGACAAGGATATGTGTCTTGCCTCGGCGGTGTGCCCGATTCTGGAAGTGCCGATGCCGGTGCTGTTCCAGCAGCCAGGTTTCGGCATTGTACGAGAAAACGTGTTGCTGGCGGTGGTCAAGGCCGCGAATGTGCTGGGTACCTTGATGTTTATTCGCCCGGAGGACTGCATTTTGGCCCTGGCGCCCTATGCCGACAGCCTGATTCCCTGCCTGTCAAAGGAAAATTACCATGATTTTCTCCACCTGGTCCGCAGGAGCCGGATGGTGGAGCTGGCCTATGAGCCCGGCATCGAGAACGAGTTCGCCCAATTGCGCGCAGTGAACCCCCTATTGAGTATCTCGGTGGGCATTCCCCTCGATGCCGAAGCTGTATCCAGGGCTCTCCGGCTTGCACCCACCGACGTGGACACGCTTCACTTCTATGCTGACAGCCACGGGAACGAGCTGAATGCAGAAAGCCCGCGTTTTGTAAAAGAGATGATCAGAGAGGTTCACCTCAAACTGGTCGAGAATTCCACAAGACAGAAGGTCAATCTGGTATTCTCCGGCGGAATCGCCATGGCCGAGCATATGGCCAAGGCGATCATCTGCGGGGCGGATGGGGTTACCGTGGACATTCCGCTGCTCGTCGCCCTCGAGTGCCGGCTGTGTTACCGGTGCCTGGATGGTACACCGTGTCCTGTGGAGCTGGAGCACATAGAGCCGCAATGGGGGAGTCAGCGGATCGTCAACCTGATGGGTGCATGGCGCAACCAGTTGCTCGAGGTGATGGGCGCCATGGGCATCCGTGAGGCCAGAAGGCTGCGGGGTGAAGTCGGTCGTGCCATGTGGTTCGAGGACCTGGAGAGGGAAAATTTCGGGCCGATCTTCGGCGAGAGAAAGGTATCAGGTTTGGGATTGTAATGAACGCGAGAGGACACCAGGTACAGTTGCCGGAGGCTGTTGAAACCCCCTCGCGGTTTCGCAACACAATCGGCAAATATACCATTCGAAGGAACCACCGTTGCATTTCTTGCGGGCTGTGTGCGGAGCTCTGCCCCTACGGGGTGCACCTTCGCTACGAGAACTACTCGCAACCGTTGCGCCCACGGGAGCATCGATGCATCGGCTTTGCGTGCAGAGAAAATGATTTCTTCTGTGTGGACCGGTGTCCGGAGGGGGCACTGACCCTGGGGCTCAATCCGATCCTGGAGACTCTGGGTGACTATCGCTGGACGGCAGAGATGTTGATCGCCCACTGGGAGATGGCCGAAACCGGTCGTCTGCCGGTCGTTGACCTCGAGTACACCCTGGGAAGTTCCAACGGCGGCTTTGACAAGATTCGTTTCAAGCCGCCGAATCCAGAACATTACCTTGAGGCAAGCGATGAGGCAATTGACACCGGCCTGGGGCTGAACAAACGCGGCGACGGCCGGCCCGGAAGGAAGATCTGCATCCCCTGTTATGGGGGGGGCATGTCCTACGGCTCCACGGCCTTGCCGGTCATGGTGGGCAGGGCCCGGGCGGCAAAACGGTTGAACACCCTTACCTGCACCGGAGAGGGCGGCTACCCCCAGGAACTGGTTCCGTATGCCGATCACGTCATCACCCAGGTGGCCACCGGGCTTTTCGGCGTGCGGGAAGAGACGGTGCTCTACGCCCCGGTGGTGGAGTTCAAGTACGCCCAGGGTGCCAAGCCCGGGCTGGGAGGACACCTGCTGGGCGACAAGGTAACCCCGGAAGTTGCGGCCATGAGGGAGACGGTGGTCGGCAATGCACTGTTTTCACCCTTTCCTTTCCACAGCGTCTACTCGGTGGAGGATCACAAAAAGCACGTGGACTGGATCAAAGAGGTCAACCCCCGGGCCCTGGTCGCGGTCAAGGTTTCCACTCCCACAGATGTGGACATGGTGGCGGTTGGCAGTTACTACGCCGGAGCCCACATCATCCACCTGGACGGGAGCTACGGCGGCACGGGGGCCGCACCGGATATTGCCAAGAAAAACATCGCCATGCCCATCGAGTACGGCATTCCAAAGGTGCACAGGTTCCTCATTGAAGAAGGCGTTCGGGATGAAATGTGCTTGATCGCCAGCGGCGGCATTCGCAATGCAATGGATGTGGCCAAGGCGATTGCCCTGGGTGCCGACGGTGCGGTCATTGGCACCGCAGAGCTGGTGGCCCTCGAGTGCGTTCGCTGCGGCAACTGCGAAAGCGGCCGCGGGTGTGCCCGGGGTATTGCATCCACCGATCCTGAACTGGGCAACATGGTCACCGAGCAGTGGGCCGAGCAGCGGATCGTGAACATGTACCTGGCCTGGCGCAAGCAGTGGTGCGAACTCTTGCGCCAGTTCGGTATGCGAAGTCTGCGCGAACTGGTAGGACGAACCGATCTCCTGGTACACCTCGATTACCTGGAGGAGAGCGAAAGAGCACAATTCAAGCCTGCCCCACGGAACCAGGTGGTTCTGTAAGGATTATCGAGAACCACCTATACGGGTGTCCGTTGCTTGTTGTCCGTTGTCCGTTGCCAAAAGCGGAAAATACGGGAGCTGAAGGTAGATACTCAAAAAGCTTGAATCTGCTGGTATCTGAGCCAAGCCTCAGGAAATTTGGTGCAACGGACTACTGACATTACCAAAAGAGAAACAGATACGTTCATGAAACGTCTTTCTGAAAACATCACTGATCGTATGATTGCCTCCAGGGCGAAGCTTCCCCGCGGCCCTGTACCTGTCAGGAAAGCGGCACAGGAGGGGGGCTGCGGCGTCACGGGGTTCATCTCCTCGGTTCCCGTACGCGGCCGCCACATTTTTGAGCCTTCGGTCCGGATGCACAATCGCGGCAACGGCAAGGGCGGCGGCATCGCGGCTGTAGGTCTATCGGCTCAAGACCTGGGTGTGACTCAAGAAGTTCTGGACACTCACTATATGCTCCAGGTTGCTTTTCTTGATCCAGGATCCTGTTGCCGGGTGGAAAAAGCATACATCGAGCCGTTTCTGGAGGTGCACAAGGCCGGGCGGATCCCCACCCTGGACGATTACCGCGAGGTGGAGGGCCTGGATTTTCAGCCTCCCGAGGTATGGCGTTATTTCGTTCGGGTGAAGGATCACGTGCTAGAGAGGTTTATCGAGCAGAACGAGCTTGAGGATCTGGAGCCCGGCAAGGCCGAAGACGAATACATGTACCGGAACACCTTTCGCCTGAACCAGAGATTTTACGCCTCACTGGGTGAAAAACAGGCCTTCGTCCTTTCCTACGGCCGCAATATGATGATCTTGAAAATTGTCGGCTATGCCGAACAGGTAGCACGGTACTACATGCTGGAGGATTTCAAGGCCCACGGCTGGATCGCCCATCAACGGTATCCCACCAAGGGCCGGGTTTGGCACCCGGGCGGCGCGCATCCCTTCAGCGGTGTGGACGAGGCTTTGGTTCACAACGGCGATTTTGCCAACTACCATGCAGTGAGCGAGTACCTGCAACAGCATAACATCTTCCCCCAATTTTTGACGGATACCGAGGTCTCCATCTTGCTGTTCGACCTGTGGAACCGGGTCTTCGAATACCCGCTGGAATACATCATCGAGGCAATGGCACCCACAACCGAGCATGACTTCGATCTGTTGCCGCCGGCAAAACAGCGTATTTATAGATACATCCAGGCGGCACATATCCATGGCTCGCCCGACGGCCCATGGTTTTTCATCATTGCGCGCAGCATTCCTCATGAAAACAGCTTCCAGTTAATCGGCATCACTGATACTGCCATGCTCCGGCCGCAGGTGTTTGCCTTGCAGGAAGGAGTGGTGCAGATCGGCCTGATCTGCTCTGAGAAGCAGGCCATTGATGCAACGCTCGAGAGTCTGGCGGCGGAGGACAGCCGCTTCTGCCCCATTGCCGACAAGTACTGGAATGCCCGCGGCGGCAGCGCCACCGATGGCGGCGCCTTTGTGTTCACGGTCAGGGGTGCAGCCGGAGGAGACGGCTGCAGGGAACTCGTTTGCACCAACAAGTTCGGCCAGGTGGTCAAAACACCCGAAAACCAGAGTCACTTCAATCCAGGCCGGGAACTCTCGGGAGCGGTGAACGCTGATCCTCTCCATCAGGTGCTGAAGGAGGGCGTGGCGGCTGGAGACCCCACTGATCTGGAGGGCTACTGGCGCAGGAACATAGTCACCTGGGATTACACCTCGGTGAGATATTTCTGCGAAATGCTCCTGGAGCTTGCCAGGGGCAGCGATGAGGCCACAGGGAGAGCCATCGAGGTTTTGACCCGTTTAAACGATTGCCGCTACCCCTGTGGAAACAAGAAGAGCAGTTCGGTGCTGCACATCGTCAGGGAGGCTCTGGGAAAAATTTTCGGCTCGTTGCCAAAGCTCAACGAAGACTCCTCCAGCAGGTATCGCTCTGTAGATTGGGCCAGCCGCCAGACGCTGCGGCCACCCGGGGCCGATGAGAAAGTACTGGTTTTAAATGCACAGGCATTTCCGCCCGAAGGGGAAAAGTGCGATGCATGCTTTATCCGTGAGGCCTACGAAATGGGGTGGAAGCAATTCATCTGCCACGGCTACAGGGGTCAGCGGTTTTGCGGCTGCGGCCTGGGCAAGGAATCCGATGGGGTCAGAAT
>JBKHJD010000092.1:0-7754 GCA_046538315.1 Syntrophobacteria bacterium | reverse complement strand
CCGGCACACTCTCTGGCAGGCCCTCGGGAACCCGCTCTGGCAGTTTGATAACCTTGGCCGGAAAATCCTTCTTGACCCGCGATCGAAGCTTTCTGTCCTTCTTTTTCTTCTTGGGTGCCTCTTTCGCCGGTGCCGCCTCATCAGACCCAGGCGCTTGCGGTTTCGCTTCGCTCCCCTCTTCCACTCCGGTTTCAGACTGAGGCACGTGCTCCTCGGCTACGGGAGGAGGCGATTCCTCCTCTACCGGTGTTTCCACTGGTGGCGCTTCTTGTCCAGGCACTTCGGTGAAAGCCTCGGAGGGGGGTGCCGTCTCTGTTGTTTCCTCGCTTTCCACCGTTTGTACCGGCAGCTTGGTACGCACCATTTTCCGCCTTCTACGAATTACTCCCGGTCGAACACGTTTCTCCTCAATCGTCTGTCGCGACCGCCCTGCCACCATATCCCGGACCAACTGGGCTTGCTCTTCGTCCAGAGAACTCATATGACCTTTGATATGAATACCCAGGCTGTGGACGCGTTCCACCAGATCCTTGTTGGTCATGTCCAATTCTTTAGCTAATTCATATACTCTCAACTTCACCATGCAACCCCCTCCGACTTTTACTCCTCTCTATTCCTTTGACCGGTGCACCTAAGGGTTGGCCTACCTGAATTTCTTGCCCTTGCCGCCGCCCGGTACCGTCCTGGAGAGCCTCCTTCATGGCCACGACAGGATTCCAGGCAGCCTCTGCGAGCGACTTTCGGAATGCCTTTTGGAGCCGGCGCCGTCTGACCCGCACCAGGCAGTCTGGTCTCCGGCAGACATAGGCACCGCGGCCCCGGCTCCGTTGACGCCAATCGAAGCACACCCTGCCCTGCACATCCAGGACGAGTCGGACAAGCTCCTTCTTGGCTCTCTTGCTGCCGCAGACAATACAGGTGCGCTGCGGCACGTGCTGTTCGGCTCCCATGCTCATGATACCTGTTCGCCGCTCTGTGCCTCTCCCGCGGTCTGATGCCCCTCGGTGTCACTTGCTCGTTGTTCATTCAAGTAATTCCTCGATGCCTCGATAAAACTCATAGCCTTCTGTTGGCTGATCCCAGGAATGGCCACCAGTTCATCAACTTGAGCGCTCGCCAGTTCTTCAGCGGAGCAAAAACCGGCCTCATAGAGATGGTCTGCGGTAGCTTCTCCCACACCTGGCAACGCCAGCAGCGACTGATATCCTTCTTTCAGTGACTTCTGGTATCTGCTCTCGTTCTTTACATCAATGCGCCATTCAGTAAGCTTTGAGGCTAACCGGACGTTCTGACCGCGCTTTCCAATGGCAAGCGAGAGCTGATCATCAGGAACAATCACCTCCATGGACCTATTTGACTGGTCAATGATGACTCTGGAGATCACCGCAGGTGCCAGCGCATTGCACACGTACTTGGCCGGGTCCGCATTGTACTCTATGATATCGATCTTCTCACCCCGCAGCTCCTGGACTACACTTTGAACCCGAGACCCTTTCATTCCCACACAGGCGCCCACCGGGTCGATGTCAACATCCTTGGAGGCCACAGCTATCTTGGCTCTGCTCCCGGGCTCCCGGGCCGCTCCCATGACTGTGACGATTCCTTCGGCAATCTCCGGCACTTCCAGAGTGAAAAGCTTGACGAGAAAATCAGACCGGGTACGGCTCAGGACAATCTGCGGCCCACGGGATTCTCTGTTTACCTCGAGCACATAAGCCCGGATGCGATCTCCCTGTCGGTAGGTCTCCCTTGGCACTTGTTCTTGATAGGGAAGAACCGCCTCCGTCCGGCCGAGGCTGACGGTCATCCCCCCTTTGTCAAGCCGTTGAACAATGCCATTGACGATCTCCCCACGCCGGTCCTTGTAATCCTCGTAGATGATGTCCCGCTCTGCGTCCTTCATCTTCTGGATAATAACCTGCTTGGCAGACTGCGCGGCAATGCGTCCGAAGGTGTCCGTGTCCATCTTGATACCGAGGCTATCACCGATCTCACAATCGGGATCCATTTTGCGGCCCTTTTCCAGAGAGATCTCGAGCTCCGGATTCTCTACTTCACTCACCACTTCCTTGAATTGGAAGGCCTCGATCTCTCCATATTCCTCGTTGTAGGCCACTTCAAGATCAAGATCGGGTCCAAATTTTTTCCTTGCTGCAGAACGAATGGCTTCCTCCAAGGTACCGATCAGCACCCCTCGGTCAATACCTTTATCTCGACTGACTTGCTCGATCAGCCTTTTTAAATCCGGAAACATCGCCACAGTTCTCCTTTTCACTGCTTTGGCGCTGGAACACCCTACCGGCGGAAGATTACACGCGGTGCGACCTCTTCACACCTTTCCTGGCGGCGACCGAAACCTTAATCCAGGGTCTTTCCCGTTGCCTGCTCAGTCCTGAAACTCATATATAAGATTGGCCCTGGCAATGTCTTCAAGGGGAATAGAGTACCTGCACTCTGCCTCCGCCACAATCACTGCCTCGTCCTCAACTCCTAGCAAACTCCCGGTTATTTTTCTCCGGCCCTGCACAGGCGAGGCCAATCGGAGTTGAACCTTGTGCCCGGCAAAGCGGTTGAAATCTTCTTTCTTTTTAAGGCGTCGATTCAAACCCGGAGAAGAGACCTCCAGCACATAAGACTGAGGGATGATATCCTTGACATCCAGAAGGTCCCCCAACTGCCGGCTTATATCAGCGCAGTCCTCGAGGTTTACTCCACCTTCTTTGTCGACGAACAGGCGAAGCACCCAGCCCCGTCCTTCCCTTAGATATTCAAGGTCCACCAGTTCCATTCCCTCCGAAAGGACGAGGGGTTCGGCCAGCTTTTCAACCTGCCGCTCAATATGCCTCTGAATCTCCAGTGCCATCTAGTAAAAAAGTGGGCTTGAAGCCCACTTCTCTTAGTAGACTAGATTATAATGCAGTTTGACTACAGGAGTCAGCTCTACCAGTAAATGAATTATAACCTATAGACCCACTAATCGAAGTAAGCTCACTGCTCGGTCTCCGTCGACCGAGCGGCTACCTCAAAAAGGGATTCTCCCCGCACGCCACTGCGTGCTTTGAGTATATTTCTTCAGCCGGTGGAGCGGGCAACGGGACTCGAACCCGCGACACCAAGCTTGGGAAGCTTGTACTCTACCAGCTGAGCTATGCCCGCTCGTGTATGGACAAGTGTAATCAAGCAGACCTTGCTTGTCAACCTTTTTCAGACCTGCCGGGCCTCTAGCAGAAAATGGAACCGGTCTCGAGACGCCCGCCTCGGCTCCCCGTGAGAGACACCTGCCATTGACACCACCGTACCCTTATGATACCCACACCAGGTAAAAGTCACAGTCCAGCTCAGGATGCCACTTCTTGGGCGGCACTGAAGAAAGGACGCAGGACCTCGCGCTTATCAATAAACAGGAGGAATCCTCGTGACACCGAAACAGACGCAATGGCAGCCCAGCGCAAGAGCTACCCTGGTTGGCAGCCTGCCGCACAGGGATCGGGAGATGGCGCTCAACCTCGTATGGGAGCACATGGCCGATATCCCTGTGTGGCCGCAGCTCTCAGCCTATCCCCTGGAGCAGATGATGGCGCAGTTTACCGAAGGTATGCCTGGATTGCTTCGCCGGGACGATCGCATCCAATTCGTTACTTCAGATCCTCGCTTCGAACAGGAGCTCACCTTCTTTTACGAAGAATACCTGGCAGTCACTGAAGCTCAAATGCCCCTGGAGAAATCCCGCTTCCGACTCGGGGAGGAAAGCGGCAGGACTTTCTTCGCTTTCCTGGAACGTCTGGGCCGCCAGCAACCACCGATGGCGGTCAAAGGCCAGGTCGTCGGCCCGTTCACCTTGCTCGCAGGGCTCAAAGACGAAAACGACCAGCTCGCACTCTATGATCCGCGGCTTCGCGATGTGGTGGTAAAGACCCTGGCACTCAAGGCCCAGTGGCAGGCCGAGCAGTTGAGCCGTTTTTCCAGGCCTGTTGTCCTATTCATGGACGAACCTGCTCTGGCGGGCTTTGGTTCTTCCGCCTTTATCAGTGTATCCGGAGCAGAGGTGAGCGGTATGCTCGAAGAGGTGGCAAAACATATTCATGAGGTTGCTGCATTGGCCGGGGTGCATGTATGCGCCAATACCGACTGGTCTCTCTTTTTTGGCAGTTCTCTGGATGTCATCAATTTCGACGCTTATACCTACTTTGATCGCTTTGCCCTCTATCGCCGGGAACTTGTCAACTTTATCAACCGGGGCGGCACCGTAGCCTGGGGTATTGTGCCCACTATGGACGAACAGAACATCCAGCAGGAAGACGCCGACTCCCTGGTGGCCCGCTGGTACAACCAGGTGGAGAAGCTGCTCGACGATGATCTCTCCCTTCAAACGCTCTTTCTCCACTCCCTCATCACACCGAGCTGCGGCTGTGGATCCCTCAGCGAACCCCTGGCTGAGCGGGTGGTGCACCTTACCCGCCAGGTATCTGAAAAGCTGCGTCTCGGAGATTGAGCGGCAACACTCAGGCGTAACAGGCAGGCGCCTCCGTCTCGCTGGAGGCCCCCTGTGCCATACGGTCGTTAGCCGTACCGACGTTCAAAGTCGCCCAGGAAGGAGACCAGGGCCTGGACTGCCTCCAGCGTTGTAGCGTTGTAAATGCTCGCCCTGCAGCCGCCTACCGAGCGATGTCCTTTAAGTCCTTGGAATCCATTTTCCAGGGCTTCGGCAATAAAGCTCTTCTCCAAAGATTCATCCCGCAACCTGAAGGTGACGTTCATCAAAGAGCGGCTTTCTTTTTCAGCCGTGCCCCTGTAGAAATCGCTCTGATCCAGGTAGTCATAAAGCAGCCTGGCCTTCTGACGATTGATCTCTTCCATTTTGCCAACGCCGCCTATGGTCTCCTCCAGCCACTTCATCACCAGTTGTACTACATAGATTGCAAAACAGGGAGGAGTGTTGAACATGGAGTTCTTGGCGGCGAAGGTGGTGTACTTCAGCATCGTAGGGAGGTTGTCGGGCACACGTTCCAGCATGTCCCGGCGGACAATGACCAGGGTTACGCCCGCCGGACCGAGGTTTTTCTGGGCTCCCGCGTAGATGACGCCAAAGGGCCCAACGTCAAAAGTCCGGCTCATTAGGTCTGAGGACATATCGGCCATAACGGGCACGCTCCCGGTATCCGGGAAACTCTGCCACTGGGTACCTCGAATGGTGTTGTTGGAGGTGATGTGCACATAGGCGGCATCAGGATTGAAAGCGATGCTTCTGGGAATGTAGCTGAAATCACGGTCTTCCGAAGAGGCGGCCACCCGCACCGATTTACCAAGAATCTCTGCCTCTTTAATCGCTTTCCCTGCCCAAGAACCTGTATTCACGTAGTCTGCAGACTGGTTCTCCGGTAGCAGGTTCATGGGCACCATGCAAAATTGCAGGCTTGCCCCTCCCTGAAGGAAAAGTACCTGATGCTCCTCGCCCAGGTTCATGAGCCGCCTGATCCGCAGCGCTGCGTCGTTAATAACTTCATCAAACCACGCGGAACGATGGCTGACTTCGGTTATGGACATACCGGCGTCCCTGTAATTTAAAAACTCCTCCTGCACCTCTTCTAGCACCGGCAGAGGTAGTGCAGCTGGTCCGGGATTAAAATTGAAAACGCGCTTTGCCATACTCATCTCCTTTCAGTGAAAAATCAGTCCCCCTGTCAGCACTCCTGCGTATCCCCCAGGCCGTGTTTACCGTTCGCCGCTTTTTGGATCCAGGCTGCCAGCTCTTGCAAGTTTTGCCTCACCATCCGGCGGAGATGGTGTTCAGCTGCTAACTTTCTCAACCCATGAGGCATATCCACGTGCAGGCAGTAGCGGACCCGGCTGCCCCTGCCCTCCGGGCAAGGATCAACTCGCCAGTAGCCGCTAAACGTAGTGAAGGAGCCCCACCGCTGGCTGAAGTAGAGAAAAGGCCTTTCCTCAACCACATCCAGTGCCACCCGAAAGGACAGTGGCATCACCGGAATATCCACCTTGCCAGTCTGCTCTATCAGACGATGATTGCCTTCTTGCCCGATTAGTCTACTCTTCTTGACCGCACTAAGATGCACCGGCATCTCTTCAAAAGAGGTAAGCACTCGCCAGACGCGCTCCGGTCTTGCCGGTACAGTTATCTCCGCCGTTATGCCCTTGTCGGCCCCTCGGGTTCTAACGAGCCCGCTACGTCTCACGTCCAACTGTCCTTTTCCGCCGGAGTAGCTCGTCATCCGCCAGCAACCTTATCTTACTCTTAAAATATCCACGAAAATGCCCAAGGGCCTTCTATTTGTCAAGGCAATTCTCCCGGAGGAGTTTTCTCATTTTCGGGCCGAATTCAAGCTCCCTGCTGCCGATGAATGGGGATGTGAGCTTCGCTCCGGCAAGCTACAGGGTACTGTCAGTTGTCAGTAGTCCTTTGTACCACTTATCCCCTTTTCCCTTCGTCAACACTCACACTTCCTTTGATTTTTGTACAGGGCTCTCGAGCAAGTCATGGAGTCTCTACCCCGTTGTTGCATAAAGGGCTACCGAAATTGGCCGTGAGTTCGCGCCGGAAGCTTGATGTAAACGTTTTTACTCTGCGATTCACAAATGCACTAACGGAGTGTTCCCCAATCAGATAGAGCCGAACACATTAACAAAGTGCCAGCAAAGGAAGAGCCCCATCTCTCCTCGGCAACGTTCTGCAACAACGGGGTTTACTTGACCACTGCGGTAACGTGGCCCGGTCGGCAGGCGCTTTCTGGCTTTAATAATCGGCTATTCTTCGTTACATTTCAAGGACGCCTTCAGACGGGTTCAATTGCTCCCGGTGGAGCAGTCTCCGCCCTGGCTCATATGTGACCTACATCTGTAAAAATAGAACTACAACGGACTCCTGACAATACCCGTTTCTCCACCGGCTGTCCTATCCGGCAACGACGGGGTGCGCATCCTGCCCATAAGACATCCAAATACAGTAACAACACCAATAAATGGAGAAAAAGACAGCATGATTGATTATTACGCAGCTTTTTCCTCTTATATCCCTACTTTAGCGAAAAAATAGCAATTTATGGGGCTTGAATTTTTTCTGGCAATGAGTAGATTTCTATTAGCACTCGTTGGTAAAGAGTGCTAATAGTATCAAACAACCTTCGTACCCTTTCATAGGGCTGGATGGAAAAAAGGAGACTGTCGTCATGAAGCTGAGACCACTGCACGATCGGGTTATTGTCAAAAGGATCGAAGAGGACGAGAAGACTTCCGGGGGCATAATTATTCCCGACACTGCCAAGGAGAAGCCCCAGCAGGGAACAGTTATCGCCGTTGGCAAGGGGAAAATTCTGAAAAACGGTGACGTTATGCCTCCAACTGTCAAGGAAGGAGATCGCATCCTGTTCGGCAAGTATGCGGGTACCGACATCAAGATCGACGGCGAAGAGCACCTGATTATGCGCGAGGATGACATTCTGGCGGTGGTCCAGTAGCCACTGGACTACCACAACCGCCTAAAAGGAGGAGTAGCTGTATGGCTGCAAAAGAAATCAAATACTATAGCGAGGCCAGGGAAAAGACCATGAAGGGTGTGGACATCCTGGCCGATGTGGTGAAGGTGACCCTCGGTCCCAAGGGCCGCAATGTGGTCCTGGAAAAGTCCTGGGGCTCACCCACCATTACCAAAGACGGGGTGACCGTGGCCAAAGAGATCGAGCTGGAGGACAAGTTCGAGAACATGGGCGCCCAGATGGTCAAAGAGGTGGCGAGCAAGA